>JAKLEE010000420.1 GCA_022703215.1 Spirochaetota bacterium
GAACTCGACGTGATCGGCAAAATCGGAGAGGGGCGGCAGGACGTCAAAGGAGCTTTCCTGGCTGCGGAAGAGGCCGCCGGGCCCGGGGTACGGGGCCGTCTCGTGCGCGAGGGCCCAGAGGGCCGCGCCGAGGGCCTCGAAGTAGGGCGCCTCGTCGGGCACCCGGAGGTTCGTGATCTCCTTCCGCAGCCGGTCCATCACGACGTCGTTGCGGGCCGTGCCCCCGATGACCATGATGTCCCGCCGGGGCACCTGGCGGAGGATCTCGAGGATCTTCCCCGCCATCATCTCGCACAGGCCCGCCACGATGCGCCCCCGCGGAACGCCCTTGTTGGCGGCGTGGGTGCAGTCGCTCTTGCAGAAGACGCTGCAGCGGCCCGAGACCCGGTAGGGGCTCTCCGAGCGGGCAAGCCCCGTCGCCTCGTCCACGCCCATGCCGAGGCGCTTGACCTGCTGGAGGAAGAACTCGCCCGTGCCCGAGGCGCACTTGTTGCCCGTGTGGACCGTCGCGATGCGCCCGTCCTTCCCGAGGGTGTAGACGAGAAAGGTCTCGCCCCCGGCGCTGACGACGGCCTCGAGGTTCTCGCCCCGCCCGTTGAGATGGGCGAGGGCCTGCTCCACGGCTTCGGGTTCGGAGATGGAAGAGAGGTTGAGGAACTGGCGGAAGCGCCTCCCCGTGACGCTCACGCGGTCGTAACGGGCCGCGCCGACGCCGTCGAGCATCTCAAGGAGAATCCGGCGGGGGTTTCCGTGATGGGCCTCG
>JAKLEE010000421.1 GCA_022703215.1 Spirochaetota bacterium
GACATCGCGCTGACGCCGCATGCGCCCACCATCGTTAACGAGGTCGTCGATACTCTGGTAACCACCCAGCGCGGTCTGAATACCATGTTGCCCAGGTGCATTGGCACACAGCCGCATCGAGGCCAGCATCTCGAGGCCTTCGATGTAATCCCTGGCATGGCGCTTGTCGCCTGAAACCACCAGCCAGCCGGCACGATAGCCGCACGAGCGGTAATTTTTTGAAAGCCCGTTGAAGGTGATGGTCAGTACATCTTCCGAGAGCGAGGCGATTGCCGTGTGCTTCGCACCGTCGTAGAGCACCTTGTCGTAAACCTCGTCCGAATAGATGATGAGGTGATGCTGACGGGCGATCTCGATGATTTCCTTCAGCAACTCGTCCGGGTAAAGGGCCCCGGTCGGGTTGTTGGGGTTGATGATGACGATGGCCCGGGTCCTGGGCGTTATCTTGCTGCGGATGTCGTCGAGATCCGGATACCAGCCGTTGTTCTCATCGCACAGGTAATGCCTGGGCGTTCCGCCAGACAGGCTGATTGCCGCCGTCCACAATGGGTAATCCGGCGCCGGCACCAGCACTTCGTCACCGGCATCGAGCAAGGCATTCATCGCCATGACGATGAGTTCGGAAACACCGTTGCCGACGTAGATGTCCTCCAGCGTCACACCCTTGATGTGCTTCTGCTGGCAGTAATGCATGATCGCCTTGCGCGCCGCGAAGATGCCCTTGGAGTCGGTGTAGCCCGCCGCGTTGGGCAGG
>JAKLEE010000422.1 GCA_022703215.1 Spirochaetota bacterium
GACGATGCGCAGTTTCTGCGCCGGCTGCACGCGCGCGAACACGGCGATGGACGGCAGCGCCTCGCGCAGCTCGGCCTCGCCCATGCGCTCGAGCTCGGGGCCATCCACCGCGCGATCACCATTGCGAGCGATGCCCAGCGCGCGCGCGATGGCGAGCCCGGTGAGCTTGTGGTCGCCCGTCACCATCACCGGGCGTACGCCGGCGGCGCGGCACTCGGCCACGGCCCGCTTGACCTCCTCGCGCGGCGGGTCGATCTGGCCGACCAGACCGAGCAGGCGGGCGCGTCCGGCAAGGGCGTCGAAGCCGGCGGCGGGGTCGAACGGCTCGTGGTCGACGGTCGCGACGGCAAGCACGCGCATCGCGTCCGCCGCCATGGCGTCGGCGCGGGCATGCGCCTGCCGCAGGAGGGCCGGATCGTCACCGCGGCACAGACGCAGCACGGCTTCGGGTGCGCCCTTGATCCAGACCTGCCCTCCGCGGTCGGGCCGGCAGTGGCCGGTGGCCATCATCTTGGCGTCCGAGTCGAACGGCAGTTCGGCCTGGCGCGGGGCGCCCTTGCGCAGCGCTGCCGGCGCCAGCCCGGCCTTACGAGCCAGCACCAGCAGCGCCCCCTCGGTGGGATCGCCGATCACGGTCCACGCCGCGCGCTCCTCCTCGGGCGGCTGCAACTCCGCGTCGTTGCACAGCACAAGCGCCTGCAGCAGCTCGCGCAGGGACGACTCGTCGGCCGCGGCCGGATCGAGCGCGCGACCG
>JAKLEE010000423.1 GCA_022703215.1 Spirochaetota bacterium
GCCACGGCGCGACGCTGATCCGCGAGGCGCACGAGCGCCTGGGCCGCCCAGTGCAGATCCTCACCCACTGCAACACCGGCTGGCTGGCGGCGGTGGACTACGGCACCGCGCTCGCCGCCATCTACACTGCGCATGACGAGGGCGTGCCATTGCACGTGTGTGTGGACGAGACCCGCCCCCGCAACCAGGGCCTGCTCACCGCCTGGGAGTTCGCAGCGCACGGCGTGCCGCACACCCTGATCGTCGACAACGCCGGCGGCCACCTGATGCAACGCGGCCACGTCGACCTGGTGATCGTGGGCGCAGACCGCGTCACGGCGCGCGGTGACGTGGCCAACAAGATCGGCACCTACCTCAAGGCCGTAGCCGCGGCCGACTGCGGCGTGCCCTTCTTCGTGGCCGTGCCCTCGCCGAGCTTCGACTGGACCCTCTCCGACGGTCTGAGCCAGATCGAGATCGAGAACCGCTGCGGCAAGGAAGTGCGCTTCGTCGCGGGTCTGGACGATGCGGGCCGGCCGGCCAAGGTGGCGATCGCGCCGGGCAGCACGCACGTCTCGAACCCCGCCTTCGACGTGACCCCGCACCGCCTGGTGACTGCGCTGATCAGCGAGCGCGGCGCTTGCGCGCCGGCAGACCTGCATCTGCTGTTCCCCGAGCGCATACAGGCGCAGTGAAGCAAGCGCGCTGCGCGAGCGGGTGAGCGGCACGCTGGACTGCGCTAGCGCTGAACGGGGTCG
>JAKLEE010000424.1 GCA_022703215.1 Spirochaetota bacterium
ACGTAGACCGGGAAGCCCGTGATGCTCGGCACGTGCCGGTAGAGCACGAGGAGCGAGGCGAGCGCCTCGTCGAGGTCCTCGGGCGCTTCGAGGCCGAGGAAGGCCGAGCCCTGCTTCATGAAGCGTTCGTAGTCCGGCACCACGTAGCGCGGGCGGAAGGGGGCGGCGCCTTCGTAGAGGTCGCAGATGACGCCCGCGTCCCGCAAGGCTTGCACGGAGTCGGAGACCGGCAGGGCCTTGACGGTGGACTCGGCCACGCGGGCCAGGGCCATGTATTTCTGGGAAACGGTGAGGGACTTGTCGCGGACCGCGTCGAGCGCTGCGCGCATGGTGAACTCCGTTGACGCCCGTCATGAAGAAACCACGGAGGCACGGAGGCACGGAGGGGAGAAGGGAGCCGGGCGAAAAAGGGAAATCCTTTCGCGCACTCCTGCTTCCGATCCGGGCCGCTGGATCTCGCAGTTCGTCCTGCGGGCGAAATGACCGCCCGTAGGGGCGGGGAGTTAACCGTGCGGGTCTTGACGCCTGGCCGCGTTCGGGCGGACTGGCGCTCGCGGTTCGTGCGCGCCGCAAAAAAAGGCGCGCGTGCTGACCCGGGTTCTTTATCGCGCGACGCGCGGTGTTGGATTCGATTTTAGCGCGCCTCCGCGCGGACGGCAAGCGCGAAGCAGACCTGCGGCCCTCAGGCGACGTGGGACTTTTCCTTCACCTCGAAGGCGCGCACGACTCC
>JAKLEE010000425.1 GCA_022703215.1 Spirochaetota bacterium
GCGTCGAAGCCTTCCTTCATGACGGCGGCCAGCGCGGCCCCGTCCATGATGTCGCCCTCAACCAGGCGTTCGCCCGCGAAGACGTTCTGCCTGAGCCCGGACGACAGGTTGTCGAAGGCCACCACCTCGTGGCCGGCCTCCATGAGCTCCAGCGCGACGTGGCTGCCTATGTAGCCGGCGCCGCCGATGACAAGGACTTTCATGCGTGTGTCTCCTGCGGGGATTCTACCCGAGCGGCCGGTTTCAGGGAAGCCGGTTCCGGATTTCCAGGAAGGAATCCAGGTTGCTGATGAAGATATCGCACAGGGCCGGGTCGAAGATCCGGCCGGCGTTCTCCCGTATGTACTCCACCGCCTTCTCCACCGACCATGTCTGCCGGTACACCCGGTCGCTGGTCAGGGCGTCGAACACGTCGGCGATGGAAGTGATTCGCGCGGACTGGTCTATGGCCTCGCCGGCCAGCCCTCGTGGGTAGCCCGAGCCGTCCCAGCGCTCGTGGTGCTCGCTGGCTATGCGCGCGGCGCAGGAGAACAGCTCGCGCTTGCTGAAGGAGAGCATCTCGGAGCCCAGGCCGGCGTGCCGCCGCATGACCTCCAGCTCTCCGGGATCCAGCGCCGAGGGCTTGTTCAGGATCACGTCCGGTATGGCCACCTTGCCTATGTCGTGCACCGCGCTGGCCACGCTCACCAGGTCGGCGTCCTCCTCGGAGCTGCCGGCCAGGGTGGCCAG
>JAKLEE010000426.1 GCA_022703215.1 Spirochaetota bacterium
GTCTTCAACACCACCGGCCTCACCACCCTGTTCGACCGCGTGCTGATCGCCACCGCGAGCTCGAACCGCCAGACCCGCGCGCTCGCCAGCCGGGTGGGCGAGAAGGTCAAGGCCGCGGGCGGCCACGTGATCAGCACCGAGGGCCTGGACACGGGCGAATGGGTGCTGGTGGATCTGGGCGACGCGGTGGTGCACATCATGCAGCCCGCCATCCGCGCGTATTACAAGCTCGAAGAGATCTGGGGCGGCAAGCCGGTGCGCATGGTGCTGGGCGGCGGTCGCCCGGCCCGGCCCGAGGCCGAGCCCGAGCCCGAGCCCGAGGAAGTCGCCGCGGAGCAACCCGCGCCGGCCGCGCGCAAGCCGGCGGCGCGCAAGCCTGCGGCCAAGGCGCCGGCCCGCTCGGGCGCGAAGCCCGCGGCGCGGTCGGCGGCCAAGCCGGCAGCCAGGTCCGCCAAATCAGCCAAGTCAGCCAAGTCGGCCCGGCCGGCCAAGAGCGCAGGCAGCGCGCCCCGCCGGGCCGCCGGCAAGACCGCCAAGCCGGCCGCCAAGCCGCGCGCGCGCAAGACGGCCGCCAAGCGCGCGGGCTAACGCAAACGCACGATCGCGCCCCCACCGCGGCCCGATGAAAATCAGCATCGTCGCCGTCGGCACCCGGCAGCCTGCCTGGGCCGACGCGGCCGTGCAGGACTACCTCGAGCGCTTTCCCGCCGACTTCGCCGTGGA
>JAKLEE010000427.1 GCA_022703215.1 Spirochaetota bacterium
CTAACGATGCGTCCCGATCACGCATCGATGAGTGGATTTCACCGAACGATGGGCGTGCGGCACTCAACGATGCGTCCCGATCACGCATCGATGAGTGAATTTCTCTGAACGATGGGCGCGCGGGACTAAATGATAGGCCCCTGGCGCCTATCGGCGCGCTCGGCCCAGGCAAAGAAAAGGGCCGCCCCTTGTGGGAGCGGCCCTCGCGGTTTCTGCGCGAGGAGCGGTTTTCGAACACTCCTCGCGGTCTGTCATGATGAAGGCGCGGCTAGATCTCCTTCCAGCGCCTGCACGCGTGGAGGTGCCCGCCGCCGATGTCCTCGAGCTCGGGCTCGGGGAGCTCGGAGCATTCGGGCTTGGCGTAGGGGCAGCGCGTGTGGAAGCGGCAGCCGGAGGGCGGCGAGATGGGCGATGGTACGTCGCCCTCGATGGGCGGGGCCTTGGTGCCGTGACCGGGGACGGCGGCGAGCAGGGCGCGGGTGTAGGGGTGCTTCGGCGCGGAGAGGACCTCGGCGGCCGGGCCGAGTTCGACGATGCGGCCGAGATACATGACCGCGACACGGTCGGCGATGTGGCGGACCACGCCGAGGTCGTGGCTGATGAACAGCATGCTCATGCGGTGCCGCTCTTTCAGCCCGGCCAGCAGCTCGAGGATCTGGCGCTGGATGGTGACGTCGAGCGCGGTGGTCGGCTCGTCGGCGATCAGCAGCCGGGGTT
>JAKLEE010000428.1 GCA_022703215.1 Spirochaetota bacterium
GGTCGACCTTGGTGTTGATGTCGCCCACCAGGTAGGTCTTGAGGTCGAGGTACTGCACCAGCGAGAGCGCGTCGTGCACCTGGGCGCGGCCGGCGGGGGCGCGGAAGAGTTCCACCGCGTTGTAGCCGCCCAGCTCGGCCTTGAGGGAGTTGGAGAAAAGCGCGCTGCGCAGGTCGTCGCGCACGATGGACACGCCGTGGAAGTAGGCGTCGACGGTGTCGCGCGCCAGCGCCTGGAAGGTGGCCTTGGCGCGCAGCGGGCGCGGCGCCCAGTCGGCCTTGGGGTAGACGCGGCCGAGCAGGCCGAAGAGTGGCCGGCGCACGCCCATGGGCAGCGCGGTGCGCATGCGCTCTTCCATCAGATGCGAGCGGTAGCGGCGGTAGCCGCCGAAGCTTTCGTCGCCACCATCGCCGGAAAGCGCGACGGTGACGTGCTTGCGGGCTAACTGGCACACCCGGTAGGTGGGGATGGCGGAACTGTCGGCATAGGGCTCGTCGTACAGCCGCGCGAGCGTGTCGATCAGCTCGAAGTCGTCGGACTTGACGGTCTCGACGCGGTGGTCGGTACGGTAGCGCGCGGCCACCATCGCCGCGAACTCGCTCTCGTTGTACTTGGGGTCATCGAAGGCGATCGAGCAGGTATGCACCGGCCCGTCCGACAGCCCGGCCATCGTCGCCACCACGGCGCTGGAATCGACGCCGCC
>JAKLEE010000429.1 GCA_022703215.1 Spirochaetota bacterium
GACCAGTGCTACCGGCCGGTGGGCACGCCGCGCGAGCGGCGCAGCGACCTGCGCCTGCTCGCGGCGTCGAACCGGCCGCTGCAGGCGCTGGTGCACGCGCGCGAGTTCCGTGCGGACCTGATGTACCGCCTGAACATCCTGCATGTCGTGCTGCCGCCGCTGCGCGAACGCGCGGGCGACGCGGCCCTGCTGGCGCAGCGCTTCGTCGAGATGTTCGCCGCCAAGTACCGCCAGCCGCCGAAGACGCTGCATCCGGACACGCTGCGCTGGCTGGACGCCCAGCCCTGGCCGGGCAACGTGCGCGAGCTCGAGAACTGGGTGCACCGCCGCTTCCTGATGTGCAGCGGCACCTGCATCGCGCACGCCGACGGCGCGCCCGATGCGCCGGCCGGCGCGGCGCCCGGCAGCACGCAAGGGCCCCGCCCGGGCGCGCCGGCGAGCTTCCAGCGGGCCAAGGCCGAGGCGCTGCGCGCCTTCGAGTGCGACTACCTCGCGCACGTGCTGGCGCTGACCCAGGGCAACGTCACCCGGGCCGCGCATCTGGCCGGCAAGGAGCGCCGCGCCTTCGGCAAGCTGCTCAAGAAGCACGGGCTGGCGGCGCGGGCGCAGGCGGCCGAAGCCGGCGCGCCACCGGGTCGGACCTGACCCACCGGGTCCGAAGGCACCCGGCCACAGGCAGGCGGCAGCACGCCGGCCCG
>JAKLEE010000043.1 GCA_022703215.1 Spirochaetota bacterium
GTTCTCGAAGTCGTGGTGGGAGAGGAGCTCGAGCCGCTTGCGGTTGAAGTCGTTCCACTTCTCGAGGTCCTTGAAGCCGTCGCCCTCGTCCTGCACCACCAGGTGCGCGTGCTGCGGGCTGAACGAGTACCAGACCCGCACCTTGCGCTCCGGGTCGCACTTGTTGCCGTGCTTGACCGCGTTCTTGATGATCTCGGAGATCTGCTGCTCGAGCAGGTTGATCTCCTTGATCTCGAGCGGCGCGGTCTGGACGATCAGTAGCGTGAAGTAGCGGATCTGGCGGAAGTCCGAGGGGAATTCCTTGTAGAACATGTTGGTCTTGTCGAAGAGCGGACTGCCCTCGTCGACCTTGATTTCCTTGAGCTCGGAGAGATAGGTGTTTTCCACGGCGGGCCTCACTCGTCCATCTGCTGGATGGCTTCCTCGATGCTGTTGGTGATCGGGAAGTAACCCATCAGCTTGGTCAGCTCGATGACCTTCTTCACCGACCCGTGGATGTTGGTGATGATCAGCTTCATGCTCATCTTCTTGATGGTGGAGCAGATGTAGATGAGGGCGCCGATTCCGCTCGAGTCGATGTAGTCCACGTTCTCGAGGTTGATGATGAAGCGCTCGACCTTCTTCTCGAGCATCTTCATGACCAGTTCCTTGAGCTTGTAGGAGTTGTAGAGGTCCATCTCCCCGTTGACGTCGATGATATAGTTCTCGCCGTTCTTCCGGATCTTCAGTTCCATGGGCCCACGCTCCTCCCCTATCGCTTCATCTTCATCACGAGCACGGTCTGGTCGTCATGCTGCCGCGCGGCCCCGACGAAATTCGCGAGGTCCTGCTGTATCCGGTTCGCGATCTCCCTGGCGGGGAGCTCGTGGTTCCGCATGACTATCGAGCCGAGGTTCTTTCGGCCGTATTGCTTGCCCTGGGCGTTCATGGCCTCTACGAGACCGTCGGTGTAGAGCACCACGATGTCGCCGTCCTCGAGCGAGGCCCGGCGCTGCGGGTAGTCAGTCACGCGTTCCACGCCCAGGGGCACGCTCTTGATTTCGAGGGTCTCGATGGCGTCGGAGGACTTGCGGTAGACCAGCATGGGCTGGTGGCCCGCGTTCGCGTAATCCACCTCGCCGGTCGAGAGGTCGACGGAAGCCAGGCTGACCGTCGCGTAGTGGTCCATGTCGATCTTTCCGGTTATGCCCCGGTTTACCCAGGTCAGCACCGTCGAGATGTCGCGGTCGGTGTTGGTCACCAGGTGGAGTATCGAGCGGATCATGACCATGACGAGCCCGGCGGCCACGCCCTTGCCCGCGACGTCGCCGACCGCGATGACCACCTTATCGCTCCGCGTCTGGATGACGTCGTAGTAGTCGCCGGAGACGCCCTTGGCCGGGATGGTGAAGGCGCCGAAGGAGGCGCCTGCGAAATCGGGCAGCTTGCGCGGCACGATGGCCCTTTGGATCTCGGCGGCGATGTCGGCGGCCCGCTCGATCTCGCCTTTCTCGCGCGCCTCCATGAAGGCGAAGAAGTTGGTGATGGACAGGGTGCCGAAGTTGGCCAGGAGCTTGGCGCGGTCGAAGTCCCGCTCGGAGAAGGGGCGCTCGGAGCGGCTGAGCGCCAGCACGCCGATCACCCGGTCCTCGACCTGCAGGGGCAAGGCGATGAGGCTGGCGAGCCTGAGGAAGTCCTCGTCGCCGTTCCGCGCGACCCGCTCGTCCTGGGCCGCCGCGGGGATGAACACCTGCTTCGCCGTGCGCGCGATCTCGCCGAACAGGGTTTCGCCCAGCTTGAACTGGACGTGCTTCATGTACGATTCGACGCGGTGCTGCTTGCGCGGCAGGTTGTCGGGCAGGGGGAAGGGCGGCGGGAAGAGACCCGAGTAGGCGCGGGCGACGATGACGTCGTCGAACTCGTCCACCAGGAAGATCATGCTGCCGTCCGCGCCGGTCTCCGCGGTTATGGTCCTCGACATGGCGTCGAGGATGCGGTCCATCGAGAAGCTCTCCTTGAGCTCGGACGCCGTGCTCATGAACACGTTGTACAGGGAGTCGATGGATTCCTCGTAATAGTCGAGGGCTTGCACTATCTGGCGTTCGAAGATGGAAGTGGCCGCGAAGGCGAACGCGCCCCAGGCGCCGAGGAGGATCGGTGAGACCAGGTTGCGGAACCAAGGGCTGACGGGATCGAGCGCCATGGAAAGGATCGCGTAGACCAGCAGGATGGCCGACGCCCAGGGCCACGAGGCCTGCACGGCCTGGCGTCCGACCGTGTCGCGGTCCTTCGATTTTATGGCCGCGAAGGCCACCAGCACGGCGACGTCGAGGAGCAGGAAGCCGCGCCAGGCCCAGGCCGGCGCCGCGGGCAGGAGTCCGAGCAGGGTGTCGGCGATGCGGAAGCCGGCGAAAAGCAGGTTGAGCGCCAGGACCAGGATGACGGTCAGCCAGGAGCCATAGGGCGCGAGGAAGACCAGGAGGGTCAGGGAGTAGAGGACGAGGTCCGAGACGAAGAGCAGGGAAGGGTCGGGAAGCAGGGCGAAGAGGACCTCGCGGAGGGCGGAAACGCCGATCGCGACGATGAAGCCCGTGCAAAAACCTTCGGTGTCGCGTCCGCGAAGGTAGAGGAACATGGCCAAGACCGCCGCGTGGAGGAACAGCGTGGCGGCCAGTGGGGTCTCGACGAGGTTCGCGATGTCCTGAATCGTCATTCCCAACCCTTCGGAACGCATGGTGAGGGATGCGCGCGCGCCGACTTCCGACCGCCTGTCCCGGGTAACGCCGCAAAGGATAGCATCGGCAAAAATGCGCGTCAAGGTTTTTCCCGGGAGGGGACCCGGGGCGCTCGGAATTCATGTTTTCATCGGAACTTATCGATATTGAAGCGAGGCGGGATCAGGTTCCCGCCATCCTGTGCGCGTCCGGTCGTACCATGATCCTAGTCTACGCGAAAATCGACTTCTGGCAGCAGCTCAAGCGCGTCGACCCCAGGCGCGCGGCCTCGCTGCAAGCCCGGCTCCGCGCGGCAGCCGCCGCCTTCGCTGGCCGCGTCCTGCCCCGCGAGGAGCCCTTCGCCGCGGTCTTCGACGAGGACGGCCTTTTCTGGCGCATCCAGGCGACGGAAACCGCCTTCCGCATCCGGGACGCGCTCGAGGATCCCGAGGCCGGCATCATCGACTACCTGGTGCTGGTGCACCGCGCCGACGACGAGGAAAGCGGTTTCCGCGACCTGAGGCGCGTCTGGTCCGGCTGTGAAGGCGGGCGCGGCATCAGGGTCACGGCCCGGGGCCTCGTGCCTCTGGCAGCCCACCTCGCGACGGAACCCGGCGACGAACCCGCAGCGGTAAGCGGTCCCGCGTACCGGGGAAGACCCGAAGGCCCCGCCTCCGCGGAACTCCTTTCCCGCCCGGCGGCCATCCGCGCCGCCGCGGAAGCGCTCCGCTCCGCGCTGGTATCAGGCGCGCGCGTCCTCGCCTTCAAGGGCCCCGCCGGCTCCGGCCGCGGCGCCGCGCTCGACGCCGCGCTGGCTTCCCTCGGCTACGATCCCGGCATCTTCCCCAACTTCCGGGGCCGGGGTACGCTCAGGCCCTTCTCGCCCCTGACGAAGCTCGCGGCATTGCCGGTCCCGGGCGGACTTCCCATGGAGGGCACGGAGGAGGAACAGGCCGAGTTGGAGACGCTCAAGGCTTCCGGCATGGTCGCCCTCGCCTCGCCCTTCAGGACGACCCTCTCGGAAACGCTCTCCACCGGTCTCGCGGCCTCGATCCGCGCCGCGCTGGAAGGCAAGACCGACTCCCTCGCCGCGGCTGGCCTGCCGCGGATCGTCATCTGCCGCGACGCAGACCGGTGCACGGCCGAGGCGGCGGACGCCCTCGCGGCGCTTGCCGCGAAAGGACGGGCGCTGGTAGCGTGCACCGTTACGGACGGCCTGCCTGAGGCATGGCCGCGTGAATTCGCGACCATCGTCGAGCTTCCGCCCGAGAGCGAGGCCGAGATGGCTCGCAAGCTCGAGGCCGCCGGCTTGGCGGAAGCCGAGGCCCTGGCGCGCGCCGCCCGCGGCGACCTGCGTTCGCTCGGGCACAGGGCGGCCCTCGCGGTCCGCGACCACCCGGCCGCAGTCTCCCCGCGCGCGGAACGAGCGGCCCTCGCCCTCCTTTCGCTCCTGCCCCGCGAAGCCGCCCTGGTCCTCTACGCCTGCGCGCTCGCCGAAGGCATACTCGACCCGCTCGAGGTCGACGAATTCCTCGAAGGCGCGGGGCTGCTGGCGGAAGCGCGGCATCTCGTGCGCGGGATCCTCGTCGAACGGGGCTACCTCGACCCGGACGGAGGCATCGCGGGCGACCTCGGCGCCGAGGACATAGAGCGAGCGGCGCTTGCGGCCCGGGAAGCCGAGGCCGAGGGGGAAAGCCCCACGTCCCGCATCCGCGGCTTGCTCGCCGCGCGGCTGGTACGGCTCAATGCGAAGGGACGACTCGCCTCCGACCTCGGATTCCTGGCGGAGCTCGAGCTTCTCGCTCCTTCGGCCGGTTCCGGCGCGGACCGGCGCTCCCTCGCTCTCGAGTGCGCGTATGGCGAAGCCCAGCGGGACCGGCCCGTTCGCGCAAGCGCGGCCCGGACGGGCATGACGACCGCGGAGCTGCTCGGCGCTTTCGCCAAGGCCCAGGCCCTCGGCGAGCGGGAAATGGCCCAGGCGGCCCTCGCCGCGTACCGGGATCTCGGGCGCGCGGGCATCGGCGAGGGCGTGCTCGAGCTCATGGAAGCCGAACACCAGAACGCGCTCAGAAATCCGAAGGAAGCGGCGCTCAGGGCGAAGGGCGCCCTCATCGCGTCGCGCGGCGCCTGCGGGCCCAAGGCCGAATCACGGGCGCACCGCGCGCTCGGGCTCGCCTCGCTCGGGCAGGGCCGTTCGGTGGAGGCCCTCGACTACCTCCGGAACGCCCTGGAACTGGCGGAAAGCTCGAACGACGATTTCGAGATCATGGCCGCCCTCGAAGGAAGCGTCGCCGCGCATTTCACGGCAGGCGACGCGTGGCGGGCCTTGCGGGCCGCGGATTCGGGGCTGATCCACGCCCGGGCGCTGTTCCGCAAGGACCACGAGGCCTGGCTCGAATTCGCCGCGGGCCGGGCCAACTTCTCGCTCGGACGTTACGAGGTCGCGGCCTCCCGCTACCGTCGGAGCGCCTTCCTCGGCACGCGCTACGCGATGGAAGGCTGCGTCGGACGGGCGGAAGTCTGGACCGGCCGCGCGCTCGCCTGGGCTGGCCGCGGGCCGGAAGCCCGGGACATCCTCGGCCGGCATCCGGAGGACTGGGAAGCCCGCTGGTTCCTCGCGGAGCTCGAGCTGCTCGAAGGCCGCCACCGGCAGGCCTCGGAGCTCGCGGTCGGAATCGACGCCCCGGGCAACGCCCCGTACGACGGCGCCGACGCCATCGCCTGGGATTCGGGCTTCCGCCTGCTCGAACGCCGGGGCGTCGGCTTCGGGGACGGCCGCAGCGCCGACCAGGATTTCCTCCGGGCCTTCGCCCTCTTCGCTCGCGGACTGGCCGCGGACGACCCGAAACCCGCGCTCGAGATCCACGCCATGACGCGCGAGTCGCGCATAGCGGACGAGAGCCCCGAGTTCATCCGTTACTTCTATTATTGTTACCTGCTCCTCGAGGACCGGTCCGACGCGCCGCTCGACAAGCACTCCATGCTCTCGCGGAGCTTCAAGTACCTCCAGGAGCGGGCCGGCCGCATCGACGATCCCGCCGTCAAGGCCTCGTTCCTGGAGCGAGACCCCTGGAACCGCGGCATCCTCGAGGCCGCCAAGCGGTACAAATTCCTGTGAACGGCGCCCCGCGCTTCCTCGACGCCCGGGCCTACCACGCCGCGCCCGGCTTCCTCGGCCACCTGCTCGACGAGCTCGGCGAAGTGGAACGGATCGACGGCGAGCTCGTTCTCGCCCCGGGACCGGAACGGAAAGCCTTTTGGACGCGCAACGTCTGGCGCGCGCCCTTCCTGCTGGAGTTCGACTCGATCGGCGACGCCGCCCGCGCGCTCAAGGACCTGCAGCGCAACTGGGCGCCGCTCCCGACCCGGCTGCACCGCCGGACCGCATTGATCGCCGAAAAGCTGCCGCACGTGCCGACCAGGCCCAAATCCTTCCCCTTCGAATTGCCGAAGGCCCCGATCGGCGCATTCCAGCTGGTCGACGAGCACCTGCTCATCGGAAGCGCCGACTGTTCGAGCCCTTTCCCGAACGGCGAATTCGAATTCGTGGAGGACAAGGAAGGTCCGCCGAGCCGGGCGTACCGGAAAATATGGGAAGCCCTCGTGTACGCGGGACGGCATCCGAAGGCGGGCGAGCGCTGCCTCGACGCGGGGAGCGCTCCCGGCGGCTGGACTTGGGCGCTCGCGGGCCTCGGCGCCTCCGTGCTCTCGGTCGACCGCGCCGAGCTCGACCCGCGCGTGGCCGCGATGCCGGGAGTCGAGCACCGGATCGGGGACGCCCTCGCGATGAAGCCGGAGGATGTCGGCCCCGTGGACTGGGTCTGCTCCGACGTCATCTGCTATCCGCCGCGGCTCCTGGAATGGGTGGAGCGCTGGCTCGACTCGGGGCTCGGCCGGAACTTCGTCTGCACCATCAAGATGCAGGGCGCCGAGTTCGACAAGGCGACCGCCGACCGCTTCGCCGCCATCCCCGGTTCGCGCGTGCTCCATTTATGGCACAACAAGCACGAGCTCACCTGGCTGCTGATCCGGGACTGAAAGTCGAAAAAGACCACGGATGAGGTCGCCCGCCCGAGGCGGGCATCGAAATCCATTCCACACCGATAGCGCCCGCAGGGCGCAGGCACGGAGGAAGAGGAGTGAAGAGGGAGGAACACGGGAAAAGGGAAATAGCCAAATCCATCCCTCCCCCCTCCTGGCTCCGTGCCTCCTTGTCTCCGTGGTTACTCTTCCTCTTTGGCTTCTCCCGGGAACATGGAGTTCATTTTCGCGAAGAAATCCTCGGCGTCGTCGGGAGCCAGGTCGCCCTCGCCCTCGTACCAGGTGACGAGCTTCTCGGGTATTTCCGCGAGGAAGGGCGAAGGCACGCAGTCCACCGGCATGGCATTGCGCCGTCGCCGCATGGCCGATGAAATGTGCAGCCTTCGCCGCGCGCGCGTGACGGCGACGTAGAAAAGCCGGCGCTCCTCCTCGAGGTTCCCCTCGCCCTCCTCGAGGCTGCGCGCGTGCGGCATGATGCCGTCCTCGCAGCCCGCGATGAAGACGATCTCGAACTCGAGGCCCTTCGCCGCGTGCACGGTCATCAGGTTGACCTTGCCCGAGTCCTCCTCGTCGTCCATGTCGTCGCGCGTGATGAGCGAGATGCGGTTGAGCCACGCGAAAAGAGTCGGGTCGTGGTTGTCCGGATCCTTCTCCCACACGTCGATGCCGTTGACCAGGCTCTCGACGTTGAGCAGCTTCCACTTCGCGGCCTTTTCGTTGTGCAGGTTGTCGGTGACGAGCCAGGCGCGGTAGTCGATGGCCTCGAGCAGGGCGCGGACCTTGGCAGCCAGGTTGCGCCTTCCGAGCATCTCTGAGCGGAAGCTCTCGACGAGCTCGAGGAATTCCTCCAGGTCGCCGCGCGCCTTTTCAGGCAGCTCCATCGCGGGGTTCGCGCGCACGTGCTCGGCCGTCTTGTGCAGCGAGAGCCCCCGCTCCTTGGCCAGCTCCCCGAGCCGCTCGAGCGTGCGCCGCCCGATGCCGCGCCGCGGCACGTTGACGATGCGGATGAAGTTGACGTCGTCCTCGGGGTTCGCGATGACGCGCAGGTAGGAGATGATGTCCTTGATCTCCTTGCGCTGGAAGAAGCTGGTGCCGCCGGTGACCTTGTAGGGCACATTCTCCGCGAGCAGACCCTCCTCCACCCAGCGCGTCAGCGCGTTCGTGCGGATCAGCACGCCGAAATCGGAATACGCGAGGCGCTCCTTGAGCTTCTGTTCCTTGATCGAGCGCGCGATGAATTCCCCTTCCGCCACCTCGTCCTCGGGACGGAAGAGCTGGATGGGCGCGCCCTCGATGCCGGTCGGCGACCAGAGCGCCTTTTCCTTGCGGTTGGAATTGTTGGCGATGACCGCGTTGGCCGCCTCGAGTATGGTGCCGGTCGAGCGGTAGTTCCGCTCGAGCTTGATTTCGCGCACGTGCGGCCAGTCCTTCTCGAAGCGGACGATGTTCTCGTAGTTGGCGCCGCGCCAGGAGTAGATGGACTGGTCGTCGTCGCCGACCGCGCAGACGTTGTCGTCCGAGAGGTGGCGCATCAGCTCGTACTGGATGTGCGAGGTGTCCTGGAACTCGTCGATCATGACGTAGCGGTAATGCTCGCGCCAGGCCGCTCGCGCCTCGGGAAAGCGCTCGAACACCTCGATGGGCTTGACGATGAGGTCGTCGAAGTCGACCGAGTTGAAGGCCTTGAGCGAAGCCTCGTATTCCCGGTAGACCCTCTCGTACGCGTCCTCGCCGGTCCACGCGACGCGGCGAGTCTTGACGTCGGAGAAGACCTTGCCCGCGGCCTGCACGTCGAAGGTCTCGAGCTTGAAGCCGAGTTCGCGCGCGCAGTCCTTGATCAGCTGGTTGCGGTCCGACTCGTCGTAGATGGAAAAGTTCTCGCGCCAGCCGAGGCGCTCGATCTCCTTGCGGAGGATCTTGACGCCGAAGGCGTGGAAGGTGGAGACGGTCAGGTTCTGGAGCTTGCGCCTGGTCAGCGACTTGACGCGCTCGGCCATTTCGCGCGCCGCCTTGTTGGTGAAGGTGAGCGCCAGGATGGCCGACTGCGGCACGCCCTTCTCGAGCATGTAGGCCATGCGGTAGGTGATGACGCGGGTCTTCCCCGAGCCCGCGCCCGCGATGATGAGGACCGGTCCGTCCATCGTGGTGACGGCCTCGTACTGCTCCGGGTTGAGCTCGGCTTCGAAATCTATGTGCATGCTTCGGGGGGTCCGGCTCCGCTAGACGCGCTTGAGCACGAAGTCGAGGGCGCCGACGCCGAAGTGGACGACGAGCGAGACGACGACGCCGGCGACGAGCACGCCGAGCGCCACCATGAGCATGGCTTTCCGCTTCGACATGCCGAGCATCCAGGCGCCGAGGACGCCGGTCCAGGCCCCGGTCAGCGGGAAGGGAATGGCCACGAAGACGAGGAGTCCCCAGTAGCCGTATTTCTCGACGGCCGGGTGAACCTTCGCGCGGGCCTTCTCGACGAAGCGGTCGAAGAAGCGGGCGTAGGCGCCCCACTTGTAGAACAGCTTGTGGAAACTGGCCAGGAAGACGAAGGCGAGCGGGCCCGCGAGCGCGTTGACGGGTACGGCGACGGCGAAAGCCTCGAGGACGGTGGCGCCCCGGGCGACCGCGAAGGGAATGGCGCCGCGGAGCTCGGAGATCGGCGTCAACGAAAGCAGGGCGGTGAACAGGATGTCGTGGAGGTTCATCGGAGCCTGAGTATACCGAAGCGGCGGCCGGACGGGAAGGACTTCCGCGCGGCGGCGGAAGGGAAAGTCAGGCGTCCGCGAGACGTTCGCGGAGCAGCGCGCGGAAGGCGGCTTCGTCTCCGGACTCGAGCCGGGTCGCCCCGGGCAGCCCCGAGAAGAAGGTCAGCTGGCGCTTGGCGTAGCGCCTCGAGTCGCGCTTGACGAGCTCGAGCACCCGAGCGAGCCACGCCGGCCCGTCCTCGTCCGGAGCGCGCGGGTTCTCGAGGAACTCGCGGTAGCCGATGGCCTTGAGTCCCGGATCGGCCGGACCGTAGCCCGCTCGGATCAGGGCTTCGAGCTCGGCCGGCAGACCCGCCGCGAACATGGCCTCCGCCCGGGCGTCGATGCGCGCGTAGAGCTCGGCCCTCGGCACGACGAGTTCCACGAGGACGAAGTCCCAGCGCGCTCGCGGAGTCTCGGGGCGCTCGAAGGAGGAGAGCGGGCGGCCCGTGGACCTGAGCACCTCGACCGCGCGCGAAAGCCGGTAATGGTCCGCCGCCGCGATGCGCGCCGCCGATACGGGGTCGCCCGCTTCCAGCTCCGCACGCAATCGGGCGGGGCCTTCCTCCGCGAGCTGCCGCAAGACGGCTTCGCGGACGGCGGGGTCGGCCTCCGGCGCGGCGGAGAGACCGAGCACGAAATTGCGGATGTAGAAGCCCGTGCCGCCGGAGACCACGGGCAGGCGGCCAGAGCCGAGGGCGGCCTCGCAGGCCTCGTCGGCCAGGCGTACGAAATCGCCGGCGGAAAACCCCTCGGAGGGGTCGCGGACGTCGACGAGCGCGTGCGGCAGGCGCGCGAGCAGCTCGGGCGAGGGCTTCGCGGTGCCGAGGTCCATGCCGCGGTAGACCTGCATCGAGTCCGCCGAAACGACGAAAGCCGGGCGCAGGCCCGGCTCCGGTCGTTCGAGGAAGGTCCGTTCGATGAGCGCCGTCTTGCCCGACCCCGTGGGGCCGTACAGGACGAGTACCTTATTCGAAGCGATACTCGACGGCCTTGGTGAAGATCTGGCGCATGGAAAGGCTCACCACCTTGCCGTTGTTCTTCTCCACCTCGGGCGTGCGGAGCACGGCGAGCTGGTACGCGCGGCGCGTGACGGCGACGGTGAACTCGTAGGCGTTGTCGGAGTATTCGAGCAGCTGGTCAAGGGGCATGGACATCGATGGGCTCCGATGCGTCGCGGTGGCGACGGGGCTGGTGGAGAATTATAGCGGATCGGTCGGCGAGCATCAAGGGCGCTCCACCCTAGCCTCGACGCGGGCGAGCCCTTCGTCGAGCCGCTCGAGCAGGCGTAGCGCGAGGCGGTCCGCCTCGGCCTCGATGGCCTCCGCCGTCTCGCGGGCGGAGCCGGAGCCCGGGTCGGCCCGTGTTCCGGTTTTGGCGCGCTCGAGCTCGTCCACGAGGTAGAGGCCGGCCAGGACGGCCACCTTGAGCGGATCCGAAACCCTGCTCGCGGCACGCACCTCTTCGGTCTTGCGCGTGAAGCGCGCGACGACCTCGCGGAGGTATTCGGGTGTCTCGTCGGTCTGTATGGTGAAGGAGGAGCCCAGTACCTCGATCCGCAGGGTCCGCACGGGCACGGCGGCGGGACCGGCCTAGAAAATGTCGAGCTCGGCGCCCGCGGTTCCGGCGGCGGGGGCCTCGAGCGCGTCCGCGACAGCGTCGAGCACGACGCCGCGGGCGTCGGCGAGCGGACCGTCGTCGGGCGCGTCGGCGCTCATGGCAACTCGGGAGGATGCGGGCGGAGCGGCCGGGGCGGCCGCTCCGGCGTTGACGGTACCGGCAGGAACCGCCTCGCGCGGGCGCAACGCGGCGTCCTCGAGGACGTCGAGCTTGCGCAGCGCGGAGACGATGCCCGCTTCGATCCGCTCCTGGTCGCGGCGGAAATCCTCGATGGTCCGCTCGAGCTCGCCTTCGCGCGACCGGGAGGCCTCGAGCTCGCCGCGCAGGGCGGCGTTCTCGGCGGACAGCCGGTCGATGGCGGCGATGGCGCGCTCGACGCGCTCCTCGAGCGCGCGGACCTGTTCGAGGCTCAGCATGGATCCCGCGTCAGGCGCTGACCGCGACGGCGGCCTTGGCCTTGGCGACGACCGCGGAGAACGCGGCGGGGTCGCGCATGGCCATGTCCGACAGGACCTTGCGGTCGAGCGTGATGCCCGCCTTGCTGAGGCCCTGGATGAAACGGCTGTAGCTCATGTCCTCGGCCCGGACGGCGGCGCTGATGCGCGTGATCCAGAGGCTGCGGAAATCGCCCTTCTTGTCGCGGCGGTCGCGGTAGGCGTACCAGAGCGCCTTCGCGACGGCGTCCTTGGCCACCTTGTGGTTGGTGCTGCGGCGTCCCCAATAGCCCTTGGCGAGCTTGAGGATCTTCTTCCTATGGTCCTTGCGCTTGGTTCCGGCGACTGCTCTCGGCATAGTCTATTCTCCTTGGCGTATACGGTCGGCGGCTTCCTGGAGTCCTCGGTCGGGGTCGCGCGGACGGGGCTTCCGCGCGGGGCGCCCGTTCCGCCTAGCCGTTGGGAAGCAGTTTCTTCTTGATCTGGTGGATGGGACCGGCCGCGAGGAAACCGGCCTTCCGGAGCTTCCGCTTACGCTTCTGGCTCTTCTTGGTCAGGATGTGGCGGAGGTTCATCTTCTTGTACTTGACCTTGCCGGAAGCCGTGAGCGTGAAGCGCTTGGCGGCGGCCTTCTTGGTCTTCATCTTGGGCATATCGTACCGTCCTTCTATCGAAATCGGATCACGCGTCCGCTTCCGGCTTCTTAGCGGCGGCCGCCTTGGGCGGCGCCTTGCCCGCCTCCGCGGGTTTCCGGTCGGCGGTTTCCGCCTCCGGCGCCGCGGCGGAATCGCCGTCGGCTGACTGGGCAGGCCTCGGAGCCTCGCTCTTCGCGACGGGGGGCTTCTTCGGCGGGTTCTTCGGGTTCAGGATCATCGACATGAATCGGCCTTCCATGGAAGGCATCTTCTCCATGGCGAAGGAGCCCTCGATGCGCGCGAGGACGCTCTTCAGCACCTCCTCGCCGATCTCGGTATGCGCGAGCTCGCGGCCCCGGAAACGGATGGTCACCTTGACCTTGTTCCCCTCGTCGAGGAACTGGCGCACGTGCTTCGACTTGAAGTCGAGGTCGTGGTCGTCGATCTTGGGTTGCATCCGGACTTCCTTGATCTTCACGATCTTCTGGTTCTTCCGGCTTTCCTTGATCTTCTTCTCGTTCTCGAACTTGTACTTGCCGTAGTCCAGGATCTTGCAGACGGGAGGCACGGACTGCGGAGCCACTTCGACGAGGTCGAGGCCCTGCTCCCTGGCCATGCGAAGGGCTTCCATGGTCGGAACGATGCCGCTCTGGTTGCCCTTGTCGTCGATGAGCCGCACTTCGCGCACGCGGATCTGCTCGTTGATCCGCAAATTCTTGTTGTCTGCCAATCGGCCTCCCCGTCTCGGTCCCAAAGTCCCGAATTTGCCAGCCACCTTAGCATACTCGGGCATTCGAGTCAAAGGGTCGCCGGGAAAGGCGGTCCCCGGGCGGGCGGCCGCGGCTGCTTGCGCGCGGGGCACTGACATCATAAACTGAAACGATGCAGACAAATCTGGCGACCGCGCTCGAAGAACTCCGCCGCCTCGAAGCCGCGGCCCTCGAGCGTTACCGCGCGCTCGCGCCCACGGTGAGCGGTCCGGCGGAACGGCGCCTGGCCGAGTCGGTCATCGAACGGAAGGGCGCCCACGTCGCGAAGCTCTCGACGCTGCCCGGCGCCCCGGGCGCGGACGGTCTCGAGTTGCCCGACGGGTGGCCGTTCAAGGCGGCCGGTTTGATGCCCGCTGACGACGCCGCGAGAGCCCTGCTTTCGCTCATTTTAAATGAAGAAAGCGCGCTGTCGCGGAGCTACGCCGCCCTGGCCGCGGCGGCGGTGACAGCCGCGCCGGAAGCATCCTTCGCCTTGCGCGCGCTCGCGGACTCTTCGGGCAAGTTCGCGCTCTGGGCCGAGGAGCACCTCGAACTGCTCGGCCTGGGCTGAGGATCCGGCTCGGCTTGCGCGAGGTCCGTTCCGCGTGCTAGCCTCGAGGCATGCGAGCCTACCAGCTCTTGTTCGCCCCCCTCGCGTTCCTGGTCCTGCAGGCTTGGGTTTTCCCCGAAGGTCGCGGAGCCCACTTCATACGGAACTTCCTCCGTGGCGCGGCCATGGGCCTGGCCGGCTACGCGCTGACCCGCCTCGCCGCCCCGCTCGTGCCGCGCGCCTACGGCTCCTTCCTCGCCGTATTCAGGCTTTGGTTCGAAGGCGTGCTCCTTCCCTTCGGCCTCGCGGTGCTGGCCCGGCGCGCCTTCGCGCCTTGGGACGCCGTCGAGCGCTCCAGCCGCGAGTACCGCGACTTCCTCGCCTACCTGGCGGGCTGGTTCGGCATCTTCGGCGGCATCGAAGCCTTCTCGGCCTTCGGCCGGCCCACGCTGCTTCTCGACTTCGCCGAGCCGATCCTCCGCTTCGGGCTCTCGCTCGGGCTCGTCTGGGCGCTCCGCGAAGCGCCCTCGCGCTACGGCTGGGAGCTGGTCGGCTTCCTCGCCCTCGTGCTCCTCTCGAGCTTCGCCGCGGCCTCCGTGCTCTACCTGTTCGTCGCCGGCCTCGAACTGCCCGCCTTCATCGCGCTCGCGGCGGCCTGCGGCGGCTCGGGCTACCTCGGCATACGGGGCGCCCTCGAGGGAGCGCGCGCCGAACGCGGCGTCGAGCCGTCGAGCTGAGGCGAACCGCGCCGGAGCGCTCCGCGCCGCGGCGCCCCTGACGCAACAAAGGCCGGAACCCCCGAGGGGCTCCGGCCTTTCGCGTTTCATGGGACCAGGGCGACTCGAACGCCCGACCTACGGCTTAGAAGGCCGTTGCTCTATCCAGTTGAGCTATGATCCCTTCATAGGGAAGCGGTATCGGGACGGCGGGAGTCGAACCCGCGATCTTCAGCTCCCAAAGCTGACGCCTTAGCCTCTAGGCTACGTCCCGCGTCGCGACGGCGTCCCGCGCCGTCAACGGTCTATCTAGCCGGGCGCCGCTCGCCGTGTCAAGGACGGACGGGGCTTTTTCCTTGACAACGCCATTCCCGCGGGCCATCATCTTTGGCGCCCGGGCGCCATGGGGAGGAGCTCGCCTCCCGGCGCCCACGCGCAGCCGCGCCTTTCCGCAAGGCGCAATTCTTCGCGGGCGGGTCCGCCGGCCGGGTCGAAATCCGGAAGACGGACCCATTCGTTTCCATCGCAAAGGAGCGCATATGGCCTTCTCGACCGACCTGATCCGGAACGTGGCTATCGCGGGCCACGGGGGAACCGGTAAGACAACCTTGTTCGAGCACCTCCTTTTCTCCGGCGGCGCGATCGCCAAACCCGAGACCCTCGAGTCGGGCAAGACCGTCAGCGACTACTCCGACGAGGAAGTCGAGCGCAAGATCTCCGTGCACGCCGCCCTCGGCCACGTCGAGCGCGCCGGCCGCAAGCTCAACTTCATCGACACTCCCGGCTCCTCCGACTTCGTCGGCGACGTGATCCTGGCCCTCCGCGCCTGCGAGACCGCCCTGGTCATGGTCGACGCCCATGTCGGCGTGCAGATAGAGACCATCAAGACCTGGCGCAACCTGGAAGGCCGCAACCGCCCGCGCGCTGTCTTCGCCAACAAGATGGACGTCGAGCGCGCCTCGCTCGACGGGGCCGTCGCCGACCTCAAGGAGAAATTCAAGGTCGACGCCGTGCCGGTGACGATTCCCATGGGCGAGGGCCCGGACTACAAGGGCGTCATCGACGTCCTCTCGGGCAAGGCCTGGCCCCTTCCCGCCTCGCACGACCAGAAGGAAGCCGCGGCCGCGGTGCCCGCCGAGTACGCCGACGCCCTCGCCACCGCCCGCGCCCGCCTCCAGGAGGCCGCCGCCGAGGGCGACGACGAGCTCATGGAGAAGTACCTCGAACAGGGCGAGCTCGGCCCCGAGGAGACCGTGAAGGGCCTCCGCGAAGCCTTCGCCGCAAACCGCATCGTCCCGATCTTCGCGGGCTCCGCCGTCAAGGGCTCGGGCGTAGCGGCCCTGCTCGACTTCGTCGCCGAGATCGCGCCCGATCCGTCGTGGTCCGTTCCCGAGGTCGTGGTCCTGGCCGACGGCACCGAGCGCAAGCACCCCTACGACGCCTCGGGACAGCCGACGGCGCTCGTCATCAAGACGCAGATCGACCAGTTCTCCGGCCGCATATCCTGGCTCAAGATCTTCGGCGGCACGCTGAAGGCCGACATGGAGCTGCTCGACGTCCGCGAGAACAAGAAGGAGAAGGTCGGCAAGCTCTTTACCGCCACGGGCAAGAAGCTCGAGGAAGTGACGGAGCTCTGC
>JAKLEE010000430.1 GCA_022703215.1 Spirochaetota bacterium
AGGCCCTCAGGTCGAGCAAGTAAGACCCACATGGAGCCAGCAATGAAGCGAACGAGAATATCCGCGGCCCTCGCCGCCGCCTTCCTCCTCCTTTTGCCCCTTTCGGGCGCCTACGCGGCCGAGCCCGACTTCGAGGCGATGGTCCGCGAGCTCGACAAGATCGAGGACTTCACCGGCATGGACTTCTCCGGCGTCTTCACGATCGCGAGCGAGAAGCCCGGCGAGAAGCAGTCCGTGACGCAGATCCGGATGTTCCGCCGCGACTCCAAGAAGCAGTTCCTCATCCTCCTCCAGCTCCCGGAGGCCCAGAAGGGCCAGGGCTACCTCAAGGAGGACGACAACGTCTGGTTCTACGACCCGACGAGCCGCAAGTTCACGCACTCGAGCATCAAGGAGAACCTGAACGACTCCGAGGCGAAGAACGCCGACTTCACGCGGAAGAGCATCCTGGACGACTACGCGATCGAGAAGACCGAGCCCGCGACCCTGGGCAAGTTCCCCATCTGGATCATCACCCTCAAGGCCAGGACCGGCGAGGCCTCCTACGACCGCATGAAGCTCTCCGTCCGCCAGGACAAGGTCCTCATCCTCAAGGAGGAGGATTTCGGCGCCTCCGGCCGCCTCATGCGCACCACCCTCTTCCCCAAGTACGCCGAGGTGGCCCCCGGGAAGTTCTTCCCCTCGCAGATGCTCATCGT
>JAKLEE010000431.1 GCA_022703215.1 Spirochaetota bacterium
AGTCTATCGCCAGTGCCCTTCCCATTGTGTTTCAGTTTCCCGGAATTCTGTCCTTGTTTTTTGCCGGGCGCAAAGATACCGGTTTTACTTCATAAAAAGAAGAGAGCCGGTCAGCGCCGGCTCTCCTTTCGTCATATAACAGCTTTATTCTGTTTTGGTTTCAGTGCCTGCGGGTACTGTGCCGAATTCCTGCAGGGAAAGACGCTTGTAGTTGTTGTATCTCCATTTTGCGTTTTCCTCAGCATGCCTGAACAGCACGTCGGCCTCACCGGGGAAGTCCTTCAGCAGCGAGGTATAACGCACCTCTGACCTCAGGAAATCCTGGAATTTGCTCCAATCCGGCTCCTTGGAGTCGAGCTGGAAGGGGTTCTTGCCCTCTGCCTCAAGGCGCGGGTCGAACCTGTACAGGTGCCAGTATCCTGCGGCAACTGCATCTTCAGCCTGCTGCTGTGTCTTGCCCATGCCATTGCGGAGGCCGTGGTTGATACAGGGTGAGTAGGCGATGACGAGTGACGGTCCGGGATACTCTTCAGCCTCACGGATAGCCTTGAAATACTGGTTCTGGCTCGAGCCCATCGCAACCTGTGCCACATAGACGTAGCCGTAGGTCATTGCCATCTGCCCGAGATCCTTCTTGCGGATCTTCTTGCCTGAGGCTGCAAATTTGGCAACTGCACCTGCCGGGGTCGACTTG
>JAKLEE010000432.1 GCA_022703215.1 Spirochaetota bacterium
CCGGCCTCCCTGGCTATATCGCGTATGCTCACCTCGGCGAACGGCCTGGTCGCGAATACGCGCTCGGCGGCCGTTATTATGGCGTCCTGCCGGGCCTTTCGTTCGCGCTTTTTCATGGAGCTGAATGAGGTTTCGCGTTCCGTTTCCATTTTCGCCTGTCGTTTTCGGTTTTCCGATGTATATCACAGAAATCAAATGATTGCAAATCTGTCGTCAATTATTTTTGCTTCGTGGAGAATATTGCCTGAATGCTTCATGATGCAGAACGAATCCTCTCAGCCGCCGCGCCGGCGAAAGACGCGACCTCCTGTCGCTTCGCCGGCATTAGCACATCCTGTGCGTCACAGCTCTACTTTGATAAAGGGGAGCCCTGTTGAGATACCGGTTGGTATCTGGCATGGCCGGGAAAAAAACCTGCAGCGCATCCAACAGGAGCCTCCTTTACTAAAGGAGGCGGGTGGATTCGTTGCGCCGTTGGAAGCCTGCCGGCGCGACCGGTAACGTCTATTCCCTTCCGGCCACTATCGCGAATACGTCCGTTTCGCCCGTATGGGCTTCCCCGGAAACATCGGCATAGAATTCGGTTATACGTAAGCCGCTGGCCGCAAACTCCCCGGTAATCGTATCCCTGTCAAAGCATTGCGCCCAGTTGTATATGTGTTTTTCCAGTTCTTCCGTGTAGACG
>JAKLEE010000433.1 GCA_022703215.1 Spirochaetota bacterium
AGGCTTTGGGAAAGGCCGCCCTTGCGGCCTTTCCCGGGCTCCGGCTCGCCAAGGACCAGCCCTTCCGGATCTTCGACGTGGCCCTGGACTTCGCCGAGGAGCCGCCCGACCTGGGCCTGGACACCGCGAGCCGCGTGAAGGATTTCTGCGAGGCGGAGGGGGCGCGGGCCAAGGTGAGCTCCATCCACGTGAACGCCTGGTTCGGCGACTACGACAAACTGTCGATGGCGGAGCTCTTTCTCTCAAGAATCCTCGGGATCGATCCGATAGGAAAACCGCGGGAGGTCCTGTACTTCGGCGACTCGCCGAACGACGAGCCGATGTTCCGGCACTTCCCCCTCGCCTGCGGCGTGGCGAATGTTCGGCGCTACCTGCACTTGATCCACAATCCCCCCAGTTTCATCACGAATCTCCCCTTTGGTTACGGTTTTGCCGAAGGTTGTTCCGTAGTCTTGAATTCAATTGCAAAGAAAAGAATTTGATCTCGAATTCGGCAAAAACTCTATTGACTGTGTTTGGCCGAATTCGCTAGAGTGCACCTGTCGTCGCGACGAGCTTCCGAACCACGAAAGCGATGCGCTGGACGGCAAAAAAGTGATGGGAAAAAGCGGCAAGCGCTTGACACTCCTGCGTTCGATACGCTAGGTTGATAGAGCGCCCGAAAACATCAAGCGAACAGCAAAAC
>JAKLEE010000434.1 GCA_022703215.1 Spirochaetota bacterium
GAAGAGAAGCTGCGCTGGGAGTCGGCGCAATGGGGCGCGCTGCTGCCCCAGCTGCCGCGCCTGGTGGTGCAGTCGCTGCGCGACGGCATGGAGTCGCGCCAGGCCACCCTCGAGGAACTGCGCGCCCTGCGCGACGAGACCCGCCGCCGCAACCGCCTGCTGACCGTGGCGGTGAGCCTGCTGGCGGTGGCCGTTTTCGCGGCACTGTGGGTGTCCGTGGGCCTGCCCTGGCCGGGGCGCTGAGCGGCGATGGAATTCCGCACCCGCGACGCCGCTCGCCCCGACTTCTGGGACGAGCGCTACGCCGCGGGCGTCACGCCCTGGGATCTGGGACGCGCTCCGTTCGAGCTCGAGTCCTGGGCGGCGAGGCAGGCACCCGGCAGCAAGGTGCTGATCCCGGGCTGCGGACGCGCCTACGAGGCTGCGCTGTTCGCGCGTCATCGCCTGGCGGTCACGGCGATCGACATCTCGGCCCAGGCGGTGGCCGCCGCCCGCGCCGTGCTGGGCGAGGCGCCGGGGATCGCGCTCGTGCAGGCCGACTTCTTCGCGCCCCTGGAGGGCGAGCCCTTCGACCTGATCTACGAGCGGGCCTTCGCCTGCGCCCTGCCGCCGCGTCTGTGGGCCGGCTGGGCGGCGCGCTGCGCCGCGCTGCTCGCGCCCGGCGGGCGTTTGG
>JAKLEE010000435.1 GCA_022703215.1 Spirochaetota bacterium
CGGGCGCCGCGGCCCTGGTGGGCGTCGTAAGCTTATACACCCAGAAGCTGCGGCGGCAGAAGGCCCATCTGGAAAAGATTGTGGCCGAACGGACGCAGCAGCTGCGCGATGCTTCCCTGACCGATCCGCTCACCGGGCTCCTTAACCGCGCCAAGCTGGAACAGGTGATAGCCGAGGCCGAAAAGTCGGCGTTCCCGCGGCGCAGGCGATACGATGACGAATCCGCCGCCGTGGTGGTGATGGTGGACGTGGACGACTTCAAGAAGATAAACGACGGATTCGGACACCCCCGGGGCGACGAGGTGCTGAAGGAGATATCGCGG
The DNA here is from genome assembly GCA_022703215.1 of Spirochaetota bacterium. Classification (GTDB taxonomy): domain Bacteria; phylum Spirochaetota; class Spirochaetia; order Treponematales; family UBA12059; genus JAFGNN01. The sequence goes on from JAKLEE010000435.1 coordinate 324, forward strand.
ATACTGAAATCGCGCCTGCGCTACAACGACATGCTCTTCCGCATCGGCGGCGACGAGTTCGCGGTGCTGCTGCGCCACGTCGACACGCTCGACGGCGTGCGCACGATCGTCGAGCGCGTGCTGCACGCCGTGGCCCAGCCCATCCTCATCGAGGGGCGCGAGGCCGCCCAGGTCACCGCCAGCGTGGGTGTTGCCCTGGCGCCCGAGCAGGGCCGGGAATTCGACCGCCTGTTCCAGCTGGCCGACCTCGCCATGTACGAGGCCAAGCTCAAGGGCAAGAACCGCTACGCCTTCGCCCAAGGCGCCGACGTGAGCCCGGCTACGCCGCCAGCTGTGCGCGCCACG
>JAKLEE010000436.1 GCA_022703215.1 Spirochaetota bacterium
GCTCGGGCGCCGCGGACGCTGCCGCGCGCGGCAGCGCGGCAAGCGCCGCCAGCGCCAGCAGTTCACGCCGGCGCATGGCGACCCGAGCCGGGCATCAGCCCGCCGTGCCGTGGCGCAGGCGATGGATGCGGGCGCCCTGCGCGTTGGCGCTGCCCTGGATGCGCGCGTTCTCGCGCGGGCCGACGCGGCCATCGGCCGCTGCGTGGGCCTGGCGCTGCGCCAGCCGCGCCTGCCCCTGCTCGATGCGCGCCAGTTCGGTGTTCGAGACCTGGCCCTGCTGCACACCGGCAAGCGTGCGCGCCTGCTGGTTGGCACCGCGCTGCACGCCCGCCGCCATGCGTTGCGCCGAGGCCGCGGTCGGGTCGCCGGTCTGCGCGTCGTGCTTCTCGAGCGCGATGGCGCGGCTCGCCTGGTTCTGTGCGGCCGTGATGCGCGCCTGCTCCCGGGTGCTGAGGCTGCCGTCGCCATAGGCGCGCGCTTCGATGCGATCGACCTGGGCCTCGGCGCGCTGCAGGCGTCCGGCCTCGCGCACGGTGAGGCTGCCGCTGTGCAGCCCCTGTTCGATGCGCTCGGCCTGATTGAGGTTGCGCTGAAGGATCTGTTCGGTGGGCGTGGCGGGCGTTTGTGCCCAGACGGGTGCAGCGGCGGCGAGCAAGGCGA
>JAKLEE010000437.1 GCA_022703215.1 Spirochaetota bacterium
TGGGAGCGGGGCGCCGGGTCGCGGTCGATCAGCCGGTCCACCATCTCCTTGAACTCGGTGACATCGGTGAACTTGCGGTAGACCGAGGCGAAGCGGATGTAGGCGATGTTGTCCGCCGCTTTCAGCTTCTCCATCACCTTGTCGCCGACAAGCGTCGTCGGTATCTCCGCCCGGCCGGTCTCGATCAGCTCGGCCTCGATCTCGTCGGCGATGCGGTCCACCGTGCCTGCCGGCAGGGGGCGCTTCTCGCAAGCCTTGTGCAGGCCGCCCAGCAGCAGGGCGAATTCGTCGCCGCCGATGCGCGCCGCCGTGTCGTCGGCGCGCAACGAACTTTCGAGCCGGTAGGCGATTTCCTGCAGCAGTTGGTCGCCGGCCTTGTGGCCATGCTGGTCGTTGATCGGCTTGAAATGATCCAGATCGATCAACAGCAGGGCCAGTGTTTCGTTACTGCGTAGTGCAGCATCCAGGGCTGATTCGGCGTGGGCGATCAGATAACGGCGATTGGGCAGGTCGGTCAGCGGATCGTGGAAGGCGGCGTGTTGCAGCTCTTTTTCGCGTACGGATAGCTGCCGATTGGTGGCGGCCAGTTCGGCAGTGCGCTGATCCACTGCATGTTGCAGATTGCTGGCGCTGCGTTCGATCTGCGCCAGACG
>JAKLEE010000438.1 GCA_022703215.1 Spirochaetota bacterium
ACGACGGCGAGCGCCTCCAGCCTGACCAGGGGCCTTACCAGGTCCAGCTCCGAGGCCAGGACCTCCTCGATGTCCTTGTAGGCCTGCGGAGCCTCGGACAAGTCGAGGAGGCCCCTGCCGCCCTTCGCCCCGCGGAGCCGCGCGGGGCCGAAGCGATCGTGGACGATGCCGCGCATCGCCTCCTCGCAGGCCGCGGGGTCCAGGCGCCGGCAGGCCTCGGCCCGCCCCATGCGCCTGCCGGCGCCGTGGGAGCAGGACTGGAAGGACTCCTCGTTCCCGAGCCCCTCGACTATGTACGAGGGGCTTCCCATGCTTCCCGGAATGATGCCGCGCTCGCCCTTTCCCGCCTTCGTCGCCCCCTTCCTGTGCACCCAGGCCTCCCGTCCCAGATGCGTCTCCCTCGCCGCGTAGTTGTGGTGGATGTCCAGCTCCAGGTCGAAGCCGGCGCCGGGCACCAGTGAGGCGAAGGCCTCCTTCAGGGCCTCCATCATGAGGCGGCGGCTCTCGGCGGCGTAGCGCAGGGCGAAGTCCATGTCGCGCAGGTAGGCCCGGCCGAGCTCCTCGTCCAGGGGCAGGTAGGCGAGCTCCCGGTCGGGGAGCTCGAGGCGCCTCCGCAGGTCCAGGTCCAGGGCGGCGCGGTGGTAGTAGTTG
>JAKLEE010000439.1 GCA_022703215.1 Spirochaetota bacterium
GCCGTGGAGGGGCCTCTCGCGGCCGCGCCGGGCGCCTGGGCCGGCGGCGCGGAGCCAGGATTGGCTCGCCAGGCGGCGCGTCGCGGAGCCGGCGGCGCCGCGACGCTCGCCGTCGACTCGCGCGGCGACCACCGCGTCGCGATGGCCCTGGCCGTCCTGGGCCTGGGCGCGCCCTTCCCCCTCGTGATAGACCAAGCGGAGTCGGCGGCTGTATCCTACCCTGGCTTCTGGGAGGCCATCGGAGCCGAGCTCTCGGAATAGGCCCGGGGCCGCCGCGCGGACGCGACCGCCGCCGGCCGACGCAGGCTGTGGCCGTCGCCCCATGCGGGCGGCCAACGCGCAAAGTCGGGCCGCCCGGGCGCGGGCCGCTCGACGCGAACCGAAACGAAACGAAAACCAAGGAGACACCCATGGCCAGCAAGATCTACTTCGCCGACATGCGCGCGACGGGCCCCAAGACCTCGACCGTCGCCAAGATCGAGCGCCTCCTCTCCGCCCTCGAGGTCGGCAAGGCCGTCAGGAAGGGCGACCTCACCGCGATCAAGATCCACTTCGGGGAGCTCGGCAACGATTCCTTCGTGAGCCCCGTCTTCGCGCGCAAGGCCGCCGACCTGGTGGCGGCCTCGGCGCGCGCCGCGGCTATCCGT
>JAKLEE010000044.1 GCA_022703215.1 Spirochaetota bacterium
GGGCACCGGGGACGTTTCCGTGCTCGACGACGACTGGACCGTGGTCACGCTCGACGGAAAGCCCTCGGCCCACTTCGAGCACACGGTCGTCGTCACGCAGGACGGGTGCAGGGTGCTCACGTCCTGGTGACCGCGCCGATTTAGGAAACCGCAAGTCCGCGCGTTTGCCGCCGGAGCTCCGGCGCCTGTATCTTTCAACCGTGATCCGTTGTTGACGACAAGGAACCGCAATCGAACGTTCCGGAGGAATCCTGGTCATGAACCTGAAGCAACGCCTGTCCTCGGGGAAACTCCTCGCATTCAACCTGGTCATGCTCGGCATCGTGCTCGGCGCCGCCCTGACGCTCATGTCCTTCTCGTGCGCCTCGCCTTCCGGCTCGCCAGGCGCACTCAGGGCCGAGACGCCCGCCCTCGCGCCGCCTTCGGGCGACCTGGCGCAGGCGCTCGCGGCTGCGGAATCCATACAGCGGGCCTTCAACTACGTCGCGGATACGGTCAAGCCGAGCGTCGTCGAGCTCGACGTGGTGGAAACCCTCTCGGCCCCTGCCGATTCCGAGGACAATCCGTTCCGCTTCTTCTTCGGGCCGCCGGAGGACGGGGAGCAGGCTCCCCGCGAGTTCGAGCAGAACGGCCTCGGCTCGGGCGTGATCGTCCGCCGCGACGGCGACACGGTCTACGTCCTGACCAACAACCACGTCGTCGGGGCAGCCACCCGCATCACGGTCAAGCTGCACGACGAACGCGAATTCGAGGCGAGCGTCGTCGGCACCGACGAGCGCAGGGACCTGGCCCTGGTGAAATTCGAGACCGCCGACGAGGACATCGCGGTAGCCCGCCTGGGCGACTCCTCGGCCCTTCGCGTCGGCGACTGGGCCATCGCCATCGGCAGCCCACTCGGTTACTTCGAGAGCGTGACGGCCGGCATCGTGAGCGCGCTCGGCCGCTCCGGGGGGCCGGACGGCAACATCTCGGACTTCATCCAGACTGACGCGGCCATCAACCGCGGAAACTCCGGCGGCGCGCTCGTCAACATCCGGGGAGAGGTGATCGGCATCAACACCTGGATCGCCTCGAACACGGGCGGCTCGCTCGGCCTCGGCTTCTCCATCCCGATCAACAACGCCAAGCGGGCCATCGACGACTTCATCTCCAAGGGGAAGGTGGAATACGGTTGGCTCGGCGTGCTGCTCCGCGAGCTCGACAAGCCGAGCGTGACCTCGCTCGCGCTTCCTGATTCCAGGGGCGCCTTCGTCGGCCACGTATTCCAGGCCAGTCCGGCGGACAAGGCCGGACTCCTGCCCGGCGATTTCATCATCGCGCTGGACGGGACGCGGGTTTCAAGCGTCGACCAGCTGGTCCGCGCAGTCGGCGACATTCCGGCCGGGCAGAAGGCCGCCTTCACGGTGATGCGCGACGGGAAGAAGCTCGAGCTCGAGGCTTTGATCGAAAAGCGGGACGACGCGAGCGCCGCCGACTACTCCAAGCTCTGGCCCGGCCTCGACGTCGTTTCGCCCGCGTCGCCGGACGTGCCGAAGGAGAGTGCGCCGAAGGACGGGAAGGGTGCCTACGTCGTCAATGTGCTGCCGAGGACTCCGGCGGCCATAGTCGAGCTCAAGCCCGGCGATCTGGTCGTCGCGGTCAACGAAAAACCGGTGGACGGCCTCGCCTCGTTCTACCGCCTGCTCAACGACCGCAAGGAGCAGAAGGTCTCGTTCACCGTCGTACGCGACGGCGCCACCCTCACGACGCTTGCCTTCGTGCGGAAGTAGGGCTAGAATGCTCTGAGGTGTTCGCGGCCCCGCGCCGCGGCCGCGGCGCCGGGGGGCAAGCAGCCTCCCGGCGTCAGTGTCTATACGGAAAGGTGGATGGATGCGCAAGGAATTCCTGCCCTACGACCAGGTTCGCAACAACGCGCTCAGGCTCGCGCACCGGATCCACACCGACGGGTTCGTGCCCGACGTGATCTACGTGTCGCTCCGCGGCGGCGCCTACCTCGGGAACGTCATTTCCGAGTACTTCAAGATAGCCCGCACCGACGGCAGGCCCGCCTTCTACGCCGCCGTGGTCGCGCGTTCCTACACCGACATCCGCAAGCGCGAGCAGGTCAGGGTCGACGGCTGGACCTACAGCCCGAACCACCTGCGCGCGGGCGACAAGATCCTGCTCGTCGACGACATCTACGACTCGGGTCGGACGGTCAACCACCTGGTAAACATCATCCTGCGGAAGGGCATACCCCGCAAGGACATCAAGGTCGCCGTCCACGACTACAAGGTCATCTCCTACCGCGACGAGACCCTGCCGATCCACCCCGACTACTGGTGCCGCAAGCACGAGATCGCCACTCCGGACGACGAGGTCTGGATCCATTACATGAGCCACGAGCTTGTGGGATTGACCGAGACCGAGCTCCGCGAGTTCTACTACCCCGGCGATCCGGAGCTCCAGGGCATCCTCAAGACGCTCAAGCGCTAGGACGCGATGCGACGCAGCGCCGCCCGCCTGTACGCGATGCTCCTCGCCGCCCTCATCCCGGCCGCGCCTGCCTTGTCCCAGGCGCCCGCGCTGAGTCCGGCGCCCGGAACCTACGGCGGCGCCATCGCGGTCGCCCCGCCGGAGTACGGCGCCGGTCCGGGGTGGCTCTACCGCTTCGGGGACGAGGGGGAGTGGCTCGGCTTCGACTTGCCCCTCGTGCTCGACGCCGCGCCGCAGGAGGAGCGGATCTACGAGCTCCAGGCGCGGCCCGCGGACGGGAGCGGCGCCGACATCGCCTGCCGTTACGTCATCGATCGGCGCGCGCCTCCCGAGCCGGTCATACTCCCCGCTGACGGCTCCCTCCTCTCGAGCGCCCGGCTCCAGATCCTCGCGGAGACCGGGTCGGCCATACGCTACGCGGTCGCCGGTTCGATGCAGGTTCCCGAGTCAGCCTGGGATCCGGCCGCGCCGCCGGTCTTCCACGCGAGCAAGGACGGCACCACGTCACTTCTCGTCGTGGCATGGGCCGTGGACGCGTCGGGCAATGCCGGGCCTCCCGCCTACGCCGCCTGGCGCCTCGTGCCCGATGGCGCGCCACGTCCAGGGGCTCCGGCGGCCGCGGCAACGAAGCCCGCGACGATACGAACCGCCACGACGGATCCGGGCGTGCCCGAACTCGTCGAGCGCAAGTCCGATTCAGTCGTCTTCCGCTTCCCCGCGCCCCCGGCAGGTTCCGCGTGGATCTACTCGGTGAATCCGCCCGAGCCGGAACGCTCGCTCCTCGGCTTCGTCGTGGCGGCGGCTGATTCCCGGCCCCTGCTGGAGCTTCCCGCGCCCCGCGGCTGGAACGGTCCGCTCGTCGTCCGCTACGGCCTTCTTTCCAGCGGTATCGCCACGCTGGCGTCCGCGCCCCTCCCGATACCGGCATGGAAGAGCGTGACTCTGCCCGATCCGCCCGATCCCATGGTGGCGACGGCCCCCGACGGTTCGCTGGCCATCTCCTGGCCGGCCGGTTCGGGAACCCTGCTGGTCGGCGTCGACGGAGGGAAGGAAAGCGTCTGGGAAGGAGTCCGCGTGGTCGCCCCGAAGCCGGGCAGGGCGGAGCTCGAGCTTTCGTTCCGCACCGTCTCCGCCGACGGCTCAGCCTCGGCCGCGAGAAGGATCCGGGTAGCGGCGAAGCCCGCTCCGCGCGCTCCCATCGCGGTGGGGGCCTCGGCTGGAGCGGTGCTCGGAATCGGTCCCGAGATCGGCGCCCTCGGCGAAGGCGTCATCCGCTACCGCGTAAGCGACGACGGCACGATCCCCCGCGAGGTCGAGACCGACGCCTCCGTCCTCGACGGTTCCGTCAAGGCTCCGGGCATAGCCGGCGAGGTCGTCCGGTATTCGTTCCGCTTCCGGTCCTTCGCCGAAGGCGGCAGGGCTTCGGACGAAACCTTCCTTTCCTTCGTGGTGGACCGGGAGCCGCCGCCCGTGCCGATCCTGTCGGGCGGGACCGCGGCCTGGCTGGCCGACGGAGGCCGGCGCGTCGAATTCAAGCCGCTCGACGGCACGGTGATGGTAGCGGTCTCATCGGGCGCCACGGCGTCCGCCTCGTATTCCCCGTACGGCCTGCCGATAGACCTGCGCGGAAACGCCGAGGGACCCGTGCGCTACACCGTTCGCGCCTACGCGGTAGACGCGGCGGGCAACCGTTCCGCCGAGATGGCGCCGTACTCGGTGTTGATCGACCCTTCGTCCGTCTACGTCGCCTCCTGGGGCCGCGACGACGCCCGGGGAGATCCCGACTCGCCGCTCAAGACCCTCGGCGCCGGAATTTCCCGCGCCGTCGCGAACGGCGCGAAATCGGTGAAGGTCTCAGGTGACATCGCTTTCGGCCTGCCGGCTACCGTTCGCACCCCGCTTTCGATTGCGGGCGCTTACGGCAAGGACTGGGAAAGCGGCGCGGGACGGTCTCGCGTCGACACGGGAACCATGACCGGGACGGCCTTGAGCTCGGAGGGAGCCGAACTCCTCATCTCTCGCCTCGATTTCGTTTCGGCCTCCTCCGCGTCCTTCGTGCTCCTGGGCCTGCGTGGCGGCTCCCTCAAGCTTGACGACTCGAGCGCCTCCATACGGGCCGCGGGCGAGGCGACCTTCCTCCGTTCCGCCGGCGCTTCCGCCCTCATCGGGAAGGTCATGGTGGAATTCCCCGCCGCCGTCGCCGCGCGGGCCGTTTCGGCCGTGGACGGCGCCGTGACCTTGCGCGAAGTGCGCGTCTCCGCGTCCGCCGGCGTCCCGGTCTTCGGGGCCGTGACGCTCGCCGGGACCTCGTGCGAGCTGGAATCAGTGATAGTCGAGTCCTTCGCCACCCGAAACTTCACCGGGATATCATCCGCCGGAGGACGGCTTTCGATACGCGCCCTCGACCTCCGGGCGTCCGGCGGTTCGGGCACGTGCTCGCCCTTCGATTTCGAGCAGTCGGAGGCGACGATCGAAACGAGCTTCGCCGGCGTGGAATGGAAGGCGTCGTTCGCCTTCGTCCGTTCGCAGTCATCCGGCACGGCTATCGACCACGCGACCTTCATCGCCTCGGCCCCCGGCTACCGCGTGACGATGTTCGACGCGCTCGGCGAAGGCTCGCTCGTCGCGAGGAACTCGATACTCCAGGTCACCGCGTCGACAGGGGAATTCCTGGCTTCCGATCGCTCCGGCCTGGCGCTCTCTTTCGCGACGAACTGCCTCTGGGGCTACACGTCCTACGGACGGGGCGCCCTGGCCCTTCCGGACCTGGCTGCCCTCAACCGCCTGCCCGGAACGCCCAAGCCGAACTTCATCGAAACGCCCGGTACGACCTTCTCCGGATCGGTGAAAGGCCGCCCGGCCCTCTCGGCTCGCTCGGCTTGCGTCGACGGCGCGTACGCCACATCCGCCTCATCGCGGGCCGATCTCGACGGCGACACCAGGAGCGATGGCGCGGCCGACATAGGGGCGGACGAATTCAGGAAATGAGGATGCCTTCAATGAAACCGCGGACCGCGGTCGCGACGGGAGCCCTGTTCCTGCTCGCGGCCCTTCACTTGGACGCCCAAGGTTACGCCTGGCTCGATTTCGCGGCCCCCAAACTGCGCGCTCCGCTGCAGGCGGCCGCCAAGAGCCTCGACGAGTCGATCCGCATCCTCGAAGGGGCGCTGCTCGCCGAAGCGAGGGAGCGCGACCCGGCCCTCCGCGACGCGGGGAACGGAGATGGGGGGGAGCGAGCCGAGCCCGGCGCGCTCCCGGTCGCCGAGGCGGTGAAAGCCAGGGCCAAGGCGGCGGCCGGCTTGCTCAAGCTGCTCGAGCCCCAGCTCGCCGGGCTCGCCGGCGCACCTTGGGAGACCCTGCGCGGAGCGCTGGCCGCGCGTTCTCCCGTCGGGCTCTACGGGCGGTATCCGTACGCAGCCGAGACGCTCGAGGCGCTGAACGCGCTCGGACCGTCCGGCCGCGCTGCAATCTGCCGCATGCATCTCGCAGCCGATGCCGAGGAAGCCCTCGGACTCCTGGCCGCGCCGGACCGGGCGATGCGCGCGCCCCTCGAGGCCGCCCTCGGCGCAGCCACCGCGGCGTCCCTGAAAGAACGTGCAACTCTTGAACTTCGGGCCGCGAACGCCTGGCTGGGCGCGGCGGCGGCGCTCGCCTCGGGGGCCGGCTCGCTCGCGCTCGATTCCGCCGCCCTTGCCACCGCCCTCGACGCGCTGGATGCCCTCGAGCCGTGGCGCGCCTTCGAACTGGCCGCCTCCCTCGCTCCGTACGAGGCCTGGACCCTGGCCATCGCCCTGCGCGCCCTCGATGACGAGGGGAGAGCCCGGGCCGCCGCAAGGCTCTCGCTGGACGCCTTCCACGTGCGGATCGCGCTCCGGGTTTTCGCGTCGGCCCTTCCCATCCGTGACGAAGGTCCGCCGCCGCCGGAAGCGGGGAAATTGCTCCGCGCGGAAAGCGCGGCGGCGCTCGCGGCCTTCGAGTCGGCGTTCCTCGCCGGGCGCGAGCCCCTCGAAGCGTTCCGGGTCGCCTTCGGCGACCCGGCGGCCCGCCGCCTCGTCTTCCTCGCGCCCGGGCTTGCCGTTCCCCGCGAGCGGGTCTTCCGGGCCGTCGAAGCCTTGGTGGCCGATTCGGGCCACCGTGCCGAGCTCGAGCCGGCTGAAGGGACGCCGCCTGACGCCCTGCCTGTTTCCGCCCGCTGCCGTATGCTCGACGCGGAGACGGGTACCTGGCGCATCGAGCTTGGCGTTACCACGGACTCGGGTTTCAAGCCGCTCGATCCCGTGGAGAGCGTGGCGCTCGCGACCGGCGTGCTCGACGCTTTCCTCGGCCCCGGAAGCTCCGGCCGGGAACGTCTGGCCTCCGCGGGAATCGTAGACGGCGCGGGTCCGCTGGACGAATGGGGCGAGGCGGCCTTCGCGACAGCCTATATCGACGCCGCTGACCGTTTCGCGGACACGATGCGCGCCATCGGTATCCAGGGAGCGGTCAGTCTCGGATCGACCCTTGACGGCGCGCATCGTTACTCCCGCACCGGCGATCCGGACGCCCTGAAGCGCGAGCGGGACGCGGATCCGTCGGCGGCCCTTCTACTCCGCGTCAAGGCCGCGGCAGCCACGGCCGCGGCCGAACTCCTGGCTGCCCTCGGAGAGCTCGACAGATGATAGCCTCGCGACTCCTCCTCCCCGCACTGGCCTGCGTCCTGCTTGCCGCCTCCTGCGGCGACGCGGACGGCCCGCGCTCCGGCGCCGCTGAACCGGATTCCCCGATGCCCGTCGTCGCGGAACCTGAGCGTCCCGCTTACGGCGAGCGCTCGGGATGGCTGCCCGCGCTCCGGCCTTCGTCCCCGGGCGACCTTATCTACCAGGACCCGTGGCTCTCCGGGCGCGCGAGCGCGCTCGACGCGCGCGGCGGCCTCCTCGTCGCCGCGGTCGAGGACGGCACCGTCGCCGCGTACCGGTCCTCGGGCGACGATCCCTATCGCCTGGGCCTGCCTGATGAGCCCCTTCCGGAAGCGCTCTGGACCGCGAAGCTTCCTTTCACGGCCGATCGGCTCGAATTGCTGGACGGCTCGCTCATCCTCGCCCTCGGCTCCGGCAGGCTCGCGCTCCTGTCCGGCGTGGACGGAAGCACGCTCGCCTCGGCCGAGCCGGGTCCGGCGACGCGCTTCGCGCCCGCGACGACAGGCGGTACGCTCGCCCTCGCTTCCGACGACGCGCTCCACCTGTTCGCGCTGGAAGACCTGTCGCAGGCGGCCCGGCTTCCGCTCCCGGCAGCGCCCGCTTCATCGCCCGCTTCGGCCCTGGGGCGCTTCGCCGTCCTCCTCATGGACGACACCTTGTTCTCGGTGGCGGCGGACGGCAGCGAAGCATGGACGGCCGCGGGACTCGAGCCGCGCGGCGGCCTCGCCTGCGACGGCGCAGCCTGGTACGCGCTGGACAGGTCCGGGGCCGTCGCGAGCTTCGCCTTCCGGGACGGTACGAGGCTCGTTCCGCTATCGGCCGGACCCTGGCGCCGCGTACTTGGCGTGGACGAGGATTACCTGCACGTGATCGCGCCGGACGGAGCGCAAGCGCGCATCGAGCTCTCGACCGGGCTCTTCGAGACCGAGGGCGAGAGCGGTTCGGACAGGATGGCTGAAGCGACGGATCTCGAGGCACTGTTCGAACCGGCGACGGAAGTCCGGACCGCCATCCTCAACGGCCTGTCCAAATACCGCCCGGACCTGGACGTCCAGGCCGGGGGCGCGATTTCATGGCGCGTCTGGACCGTGGGCGCCGCCTCGGGCGGCAACGTCGCGGGGCCCTCATTCTTCGCCTACCGGTACGTGCCGGAGAGGAGCGCCCCTGTGCGCTTCTCGCACTCCGGCGGGGAAGGTCGCGAAGTGCTGCTGGCGGTTTTCGGAGCGCTCGGCGAGGAACTGGTATCCAACGTGGGCGAACACGTCGACCCCGAGACGGCCGCCGTGCCGCTCCGCGCGGGCGAAACCTACTGGGTCGTCGCGGGCGACTTGGCCGCGACGCGGTCCGACTTCGCCGCGATACTGTCCGTCCGCTAAAAAGGCCGGCCGCGGCAAGCTTCCCTGCCTCCGCCGGCCCCTCGCCCCGGACGCTTCGTTCAGATAGCCGTGCCCGAAGGCAGCACCGCGTTCTTCGGTATGACGATGATCCCGTCCACGACGTGGTGTGAGCCGAAATCGCCGTCGAGCCGTTCCTTGTCGTCGATGCCGATGCGGCAGTTGTCGCCGATGCGCGCGTTCTTGTCGATGATGCAGCCTTTGAGGATGCAACCCTTCCCGATGCCGATGTTCGGAACGCCCCTCGCGGCATTGGCGGACTTTTCGTCGTCGCTTTCGTAGTAATCCGCGCCGACGCAGACCACCCCGTCGAGGCTTGCGCCCGATTCGATGATGGTTCGGATGCCGACGATGGAATTGGCGATGCTGGCATTGGTGATGATGCAGCCGTCCGCGGTCAGCGACTGCGTGATGGTGCAGTGGTTCAGCTTCGACGCGGGCAGGTTGCGCCGGTGGGTGAAGATGGGCCGCGACTCCTCGTAGAAGTTGAACTCGGGCGCTATGCGCGTCAGGTCGAGGTTCGCCTCGTAGAAGTTCCGTATGGTTCCGATGTCCTCCCAGTAACCCCGGAAGATGTAGGCGTTCACGGGTTTTTCGGCGAGCACCTTCGGGATGACTTCTTTGCCGAAATCCATGAGGTCGTTGGCCAGGGCCTCCTCCATGAGCGCGGCGTCGAAGATGTAGATGCCCATGCTGGCCAGGAAGTCCTTGCCCCCCGTGCGCCGGTCGCCGGCCAGCTCGGTCGGGATGCGGAAGCCGGAAATGTCCCGTTCCGGGCCCGGTTTTTCCGCGAATTCGACGATGCGGCCCTTCGGGTCGACGCGGGCGATGCCGAGGGCTCGCGTCGCCTCCTTCGTGACCGTCGTGCAGGCTATGGTCAGGCCGCAGCCCGAAGCGACGTGCTTTTCGAACATGTCGGCCAGGTCCATGCTGTAGAGCTGGTCGCCGGAAACGATGAGATAGTGCGTCGGCTTCTGGGGACGGAAGTGGACCAGGTTCTTCCGGACCGCGTCCGCGGTGCCCTCGTACCAGCCCGAGTGGGTGAGGGTCTGCTCGGCGGCCAGCACCTCGACGAAGCCGTTGGTGAAGTCGTCGAAGACGTAGGTGCGCGCCACGTGGATGTGGAGCGAGGCCGAGTTGAACTGGGTGAGGATGTAGATGCGCTTGAATCCGGCGTTGATGCAGTTGGAGATTGGGATGTCGACGATGCGGTATTTGCCGCCGAAGGGTACGGCCGGCTTCGCGCGATCCTTGGTGAGGGGGAAGAGCCTCGTGCCCTTGCCGCCGCCCAGGACTATCGACAGTACGTTCGCCACGGGATCCTCCTTCGGAACCTCGGCCGCGACGCGCGTTCCGCCCTTCACGGAAGCGCGCCGCTACCGTACACTAGTATAGATATGGATACGGATTCCGCCACCGGCTTTTTCGCCAAAACGTTCGGCCCCCCGGGCTCGGACCCCCGCTTCGTCCACGTCGAGTCCATCCCGCCGCGGGAAGGAGCCTACGCCGCGTTCCCGGCCGACCTCGATCCGCGCCTTTCCCGCGCGCTCCGGGGACGGGGCATCGACCGGCTCTACGTCCACCAGGCCCGGTCCTTCGAAGCCGCGCGCGCGGGACGGAACGTCTGCGTCGTGACCCCGACCGCCTCCGGGAAGACGCTCTGCTACAACTTGCCCGTGGCCCAGGCCCTGCTCGAGTCGTCGAGCGCGCGCGCCCTCTACCTTTTCCCCACCAAGGCGCTCTCGCAGGACCAGCAGGCCGAGCTCAACGAGCTCTCGCTCTCGGGCGAGCTGCCCATCCGCGTCGCCACCTACGACGGCGACACCCCTTCGTCCCTGCGCGCCGCCGCGCGCGACACGGGCCGGATCGTCATCACCAATCCCGACATGCTCCACTCGGGCGTGCTGCCGAACCACCCGAAGTGGATCAAGTTCTTCTCGGACCTCCGCTACGTCGTCATCGACGAGATGCACGGGTATCGCGGCGTCTTCGGATCGCACGTGGCGAACGTGATCCGCCGCCTCCGGCGCGTCGCGGCCTTCTACGGCGCGCATCCTTCGTTCATCCTCTGCTCCGCCACCATCGGCAACCCGGCGGAGCTGGCACACCGCCTGATCGGGGAGGACGTGGAGCTCGTGGACGAGAACGGCGCGCCCTCGGCGCCGAAGCTGGTCGCGTTCTGCAATCCGCCGCTCGTCGATCCGGTGCAGGGCATACGGAAGAGCACCGCCACGGAGAGCGTGGAGCTCGCGCTGCGCCTGCTCCGCGCGGGCATCAAAACCATACTCTTCGCGCGCTCGCGGGTCCGGGTCGAACTCATCGCGAGCTACCTGAACGACGCGCTCGCGAACGTGTGGACGGAGAACGAGCGAATCCGCGTCGAACCCTACCGATCGGGCCTCCTGCCGAACGAGCGGCGCGCCATCGAAAAGGGCCTGCGCAACGGGGATATCCAGGGCGTCGTGTCGACCAACGCCCTCGAGCTCGGCATCGACATCGGCGGCCTCGACGCCGCCGTCATCGCGGGATTCCCCGGCAGCTTCGCGAGCTTCTGGCAGCAGGCGGGAAGGGCGGGGCGGCGCGCGGGCGCGAGCCTCGCCGTCTTCGTCGCCTCCTCGAGCCCGCTCGACCAGTATATCGTCGCGCACCCCGACTACTTCTTCGGCCGCGACCCGGAATCGGCCCGGCTCGACGCGGACAATCCCTACGTTTACGCCGACCACGTCAAGTGCGCGGCCTTCGAGCTGCCCTTCGCCGAGGGAGAGTCCTTCGGGCCTGACCTCGAGGGGGCGCTTTCCTTCCTCGAGGAGGACGGGCACGTGCGGAGGACCGGAGGGCGCTGGTTCTGGTCGAGCCAGGGCTATCCGAGCGAAGGGATCAGCCTGCGCTCCGCGACGGCCGACAACGTCGTCATCGTCGACGCCACCGAGGGCCGCGACCAGGTGATCGGCGAGATGGACCGGCCGAGCGCCAAGGAGCTCATCTTCGACGACGCGGTCTACATCCACCGCGGCAGGCAATTCGTGGTGCTCAAGCTGGACATCGAGAACCGGCTCTGCAAGGTCGAGGAGCGCGAGGTCAACTACTACACCGACGCGGTGGTCAAGACCGACCTCAAGGTGCTCTCCGCGGACGCGGAAGGCGGCGAGCCGGGCTACGCCTGGTCCCTCGGCGACGTACTCGTGCGCTCGCAGGCGGAGAAGTTCAAGAAGATCCGCTTCCACACCCACGAGAACGTGGGTTACGGCGAGGTGCACCAGGCGCCGGAGGAGACGCAGACCCGTGCCGCGAGCCTGCTCTTTCCGCCCGGGAGCGCGGGCGGCGCCGTGCTGGCCAAGCTCTCAGAGGCAGAGCGGGCAGCCGCCATAGCATCGGCGGCGAACCTGGTCAGGCAGATCGCGCCGGTCTTCCTCATGTGCGACCCGCGCGACCTCGGGGTTTCCGAGCGCTCGCGCGACCCGCATTTCGACGTTCCCTGCATCCACCTCTACGACCGCTACCCCGGCGGCACAGGGCTCGCCGAGGCGCTCGTGGAGCGGCTCCCCGAGATCTTCGCGGCAGCGCTCGAGCGCGGGGGCGGCTGCGCCTGCGAATCAGGCTGTCCGTCCTGCATCGGCGTGGATTGGCAGGTGCCCTTCGCCCAGGTGCCCGGCCGCGCGGTCAAGGCCTCGACCCGCGCCTTCCTCTCGGCCTGCGCGGGGGCGAAGCGCGTCGCGGACGGACCGCGCGCGGGGAACTAGCGTCCGCATGGCCTCGCTCAAGGACCGCCTCAGGCGCGCCCGCGAGATAGCCGGCGCCAGGGCGGACGCCCCTTGCGCGCCCGCGCCCCCGTCCGGCGATCGGGCGCCGCCCGAGGGCTTCGAAGGCAACGGGCCGGGCCTCCTCCGCCGCGAGACCTTCTTTCCGCTCGAACTGCCGCAGGCCTGGAACCTCGAGCCCTTCCTTCCCGCCGCGGACCTCGCCGCCTCAGGCGATCCGCGCGCGGTCGAAGCCGGGCGCCTCCGCTTCTTCGACCTGGAGACCACGGGACTCTCGGGCGGCGCGGGCACCATCGCCTTCCTCGCGGCCGTCGGCCGCGTGGTCGAGGGCGGCGTGTCGGTGCGGCAATGGCTGATCGAGGACTGGCCCGCGGAAGGCGCCCTGCTCGCCGAGCTTGCCCGGGAGCTCGACCCCGAGGCGGTGCTCGTCAGCTACAACGGACGGAGCTTCGACGTCCCGCTGGTGCGCGGCCGCTTCGTCATGAACCGCCTGCGCTGGCCGGAACGGCCGCACGCGGACATACTCCACGCCTGCCGCAGGCTCTGGCGAAGGACGCTCGGGTCCTGCTCGCTGCAGGCGCTCGAAAGCGCGGTGCTCGGCGCCGAACGCGACGCGGACATTCCGGGCTCGGAAATACCGGAGGTGTTCATCGCCTTCGCCCGAACGGGACAGGACGAGCGCATGGACCTCGTGGCGAGGCACAACGCCCGCGACGTCGCGAGCCTCGCCTCGCTCGCCCTCGAGGCCGCCCGCGTCCACGAAGAACCCTTCCGCCGCGACGACGTCGACCCGGCCTCGCTCGGGCTCTGGTTCTCCCGGCGCGACGCGGCCCTGGCGCGCGCCGTCCTCGAACGGGGGTTCGCCCGCGGCGACGCGCGTTCGGGCCTGGCCCTGGCCGCGCTCTGCAGGCGGGAGGGCAACGAAGACGCGCGCGACGCCATCCTCGCGAAGCTCGCGCCGACGCCCTTCACGCTCGTCGAGCGCGCCAAGCGCGCCGAACACGCGTTCCGCGATCCGGCCGCCGCCCTCGCGCTCGCGGAAGCCGCGCTCGCGCTCGAACGCCGCCAGACGGCCCGCGCCGCCCTCGAACGCAGGATGGAGCGGCTCCGCCGCAGGCTCGGACGTCCGGACTGACGCAAGAGGCCGGGGCCGCGACGCCGAACGGGCATTCGTTCCGGAATCGTTGCCGCGGCGTCGAAGCGGGTCGATAATCGAGCCATGCCGTCCGCAGTCGATTTACTGACGCTCTCGACCCTCGTGGTGATCGCAGTCGAACTGATCCTGCTCCGCAGGGACATCGGCCGCCGAAACTCCGCCCCGCGCTCCGAACGCGAGCCGTCGGAGGCGCAGGTGATCAACGTCAACCTTGGCGCGGCTCCGCAGCACGGCGCCGCGCCCGGCTTCACGACGGTCCCGGTTTCCGTCGAGCGCCTTCGCGAAGGTCCCGATGCCGCGGCGCCGGGACCCGCGAAGTCCGGGGACGCGGCGGATGCATCCCCCGAGGCCGCCCCGGAACCGCCGAGGCGATCGGCCCCGGCGCCCCGCCCGACGGGTTCAGGGCTCGTCGCGGTACCCTGCCCGAAATGTAAATCCGAGAACTCGAGCTACCGCACCGAATGCTTCAACTGCGGCTGCCCCCTTCGCTAGCAAAAAAATTAACCACGGAGACACAGAGAACAGAGGGAAGAGGGAGAAGAATCGGAAATGGATTAACCATTTCCCGCATTCCTCCCTCCGGGCTCCGTGCCTCCGTGCCTCCGTGGTTTCTTCCGGGGAGGCCGGGACTTCAATACCCCGGCATGTCCCAGAGCCCGCCGGCGTTCATGACGTCGGTGAAGCCGGCCATCTTGAGGAAGCGGGCGGCGAGGGCGCTCCGGGCGCCGGACGCGCAGTAGAGCACCACCGGCTTGTCCTTCGGGCCGATCGAGTCGGCCTGGGCCTGGATGACGTTGACAGGAATGTTGACGGCGTTCGGGAAGTGCTCGTCCTCGAACTCCTCGGGGCTGCGGACGTCCACGACGACGGCGCCTGCCTTGATCTTCTCTTCGACGATGTTCATGGCCATGGAATGTTCCTTCGCGGTCGACTCGCGCCGCTTTCTGGGGTTTGCGCCCGAAGCCGCAAGGGCATGCCCCGCGACGCCCGGGTTGCCGGCGCGCCGCCCCGAAGGCGGGCGCCGGGCTTCGGGGATCGTGTCCTGTGTCAGTCGTCGCCGAGGACGAGGCCGTCCTCGCGCGAGAGGAAGGTCCAGCCGCCCGTGACGTTGCGTACCTTCCCGAAACCGTTCTGGACGAGCTGGCGGAGCGCCACGTGGCTCTCGTAGCCGCCTTTGGAAACCAGGTACAGGGTCCTGTCCTTCGGAAGCTCCGAAAGGCGGTCGCGGAGCTCGTCGAGGGGCAGGTGGATGGCGTTTTCGGCGTGGCCCTTCGACCACTCGCCGTAGCCGCGCACGTCGACGATGGCGCCTTCTCCTTTGGCGACGGCCTCGAGCGCCTCGCGGGGCAGGGCCAGGGGCGAGAAGCCGGACAGCTCGTTCATGGCGGCGAAGGCGGCCATGTTGAGCGGGTCGTTCGCGGAGCCGTAGGGCGGCGCGTAGGAAAGGTCCAGCTCGGAGAGGTCGTCGACCGTGAGGCCGCCGAGCAGCGCGGTGGCGACCACGTCGACGCGCTTCTCGATGCCGTCGCGGCCGAAGGCCTGGGCGCCGAGCACCTTGCGGGTGGCGCGGTCGAAGACCAGCTTGAGGACGACGTCGGTGGAACCCGGGTAGTAGGAAACGTGGTTCCCCTTGACCACCGAGGCCACGCCGACCGGGAAGCCCGCGTCGCGGGCGGCCTTCTCGGTCAGGCCCGTCATGGCGAAGGTATCCTCCACGGCCTTGAACACGCTCGTGCCGAGGGCGCC
>JAKLEE010000440.1 GCA_022703215.1 Spirochaetota bacterium
AGCGTGGCGGCCGCGGATGCATCGACCCACGATAAAGCCTTCAAACTGGCCAAGCGCGAAACCGCACGGTTCTACTTCGCCCGCATCCTGCCGCGCACCCTGGCCCATCCCGCCGCCATCGAATCCGGCGCGGCACCGCTGATGGACATGGCAGCCGAGCGCTTCAGCACCTGATCCTTGTAGGAGCGGGCCCTGCCCGCGATGCTTTTGCATTTGTAGTTCCGAGCTTGCTCGGATGCTCTCGCCCGGATCAAAGGCATCCGAGCAAGCTCGAATCTACACATCCACGGCAAGAGCATCGCGGGCAGTGCCCGCTCCTACGCGACCGATCAAAGGCGGTAAGCCACGGCCTTCATCAGGTTGGAGGCCGAGGTCATCATTTTCGGGATGGGCTGCGGCAGGATCTTCGCGCCGGCCTGTTCGGCGTGGTCGGCATGGCGGGCTTCGTCGGCCTTCATCACCTTGATGATCTCGCGGCTGCGCAGGTCGGCTTCGACGATGTCGCGGATGGCCGCTGGCAGGTCGGCGACGCGGTCCACCCAGCCCACTTCGTGGCCTTCGAAATTGATCAGCGACAGGCCTTCGTCGGGGGCGGCGATGGGGAAGGCGCGCACCGGGGTGACGCCTTCGTGGCGAACGCCCTCGGC
>JAKLEE010000441.1 GCA_022703215.1 Spirochaetota bacterium
ACGTCTCCGGAGCGCATGTCCAGCACCGTGGCCAGCCTGCGCTCGTTGTCCTCGCCCGGATCCAGTATCAGGTCCACCCCAGGCAAGTCTTCCAGTTCCCAGCCGCCGTTGAACAACAGCTCTTCCGGGAAATCCGGTTCGGCCCGGTCCGGGTCGATCATGGTGCGCTTGGCGGTCACCGAAAGCAGGGGACGGCCCAGGGCCTCGATGATGGAGAGGGGGACGCGGTGGGCGGGCACGCGCACGCCCAGCTCCGCCCGCCGCAGGTCGAACTCCCTGGCCGTCCGGTTGCTGCTGGGCAGGACGAACACGTAGGGACCGGGCACCAGGCGCTTCATCACGCGGAACGCGGCGGTATCCACCTCGCAGAGCTCGGATACCTGCTGCAGGGAAGCGCACATGACGGTGGGGGGACGGTCCCGGCCGGTCTTGAGGAGCTTCTTGAGGCGAGTCACGCCTTCACGGGATGCGATGGAGCAGAGGACGCTCCAGCTGGTGTCGGTGGGGGAAACCACCAGGCCGCCGCCTTCGAGGATGGCGGCGGCCCGGCGCACGACGCGGGTATCGGGATTCCCGGCTACGATGTACTCGATCATGATGGAATCCCGACCCGCGGGCCGGTTGCTTTCTTACGACTTCAG
>JAKLEE010000442.1 GCA_022703215.1 Spirochaetota bacterium
TATCGTCCGCGCAAGGCAGCCGCCACCCATCTCGTCGTCTTTCGCGATGCCGACGAGCAGGTGCAATTCACCGCAATCAACCCGGTCACCGGCCACCTGCTGGCCCGCCTGGCCGAACATCCGCAAACCGGCACGGCGGCCTGCCGCGCCATTGCCGAGGCCCTGCGCCATCCGGCCCCGGCGCGCCTGCTGGCGCACGCTGCCGTGCTGCTCGACGACCTGCGCCGCCAGGGCATCGTCCTCGGAGTGAAGCCCTCATGAAAAAACATCTTGCCACCCTGCTCGACCATCTCGACCCGCTCGGCCTGTGGCTGGGCCTGCTCAGCCTGCGCCTGCTGCTCGGCTGGGATTTCTACGAATCCGGGCTCGAAAAACTCAACGGCAGCAACTGGTTCATGGACATCCAGGATCGCTTTCCCTTTCCGTTCAGCATCGTGCCGCCGGAGATCAGCTGGCAAATGGCAACCTGGTTCGAACTGGCCGGCGGTGTCGCGCTGGTGCTCGGGCTGGCCACGCGCTTTTTCTCCGTTTCGCTGCTGATCCTGACGGCGGTCGCCATCGCCAGCGTCCATTGGCCCGAATCCTGGAATACCTGGGGCGAATTGCTGATGGGCTACGGCTTCACCGACAACGGCTTCGG
>JAKLEE010000443.1 GCA_022703215.1 Spirochaetota bacterium
GAATCGTGGGCTGGCGGGGCATGGTGGGGTCCGTATTGCTCGAGCGCATGCGCGCCGAGGGCGATTTCAAGGGCCTGACGACGACCTTCTACTCCACCAGCCAGGTCGGCGGGGTCGGCCCTGATGTCGTCTCCGACGGCACCGACGGCAGGCAGGGTGCTCGCCCGCTCGCCGACGCCTACGACGCCAACGCCCTCGCCCGCCACGACTGCATCGTGACCTGCCAGGGCGGCGACTACACCAAGCAGGTCCTCCCTGCGCTGCGCGAGCGCGGCTGGCGGGGCTATTGGATCGACGCCGCCAGCGCCAAGCGCATGGACGACGACAGCGTGATCGTGCTCGATCCGGTGAATCGCGCCGTGATCGACCGCGCCATCGAATCGGGAATCAAGAACTACATCGGCGGCAACTGCACCGTCAGCCTGATGCTGCTCGGCCTCGGCGGACTCTTCGCCGAGGATCTGATCGAGTGGATGACCTGCATGACCTATCAAGCCGCGTCGGGCGGCGGCGCGCGCCCCGCGACGCAGCGCACGAACCTCACGGGCATCGGCGGAGCGGTGGCGCAGGGCGCCTCGGCCGGGCTCGGCGGCGGCGGCGGCGGGGCGGTCGCCGACCTGGGCGACGGCGTGCGCATCA
>JAKLEE010000444.1 GCA_022703215.1 Spirochaetota bacterium
ACTCCGTATCCACGCCCGGTTCGATCATAACCTCAAACTTCGAGCGCCCCATCCACGAGAACAAGGATTGAAACTGGAACAGGCACGTCAGCAGCCGCGTGGCCGTGACAACTTCGAGCGCCCCATCCACGAGAACAAGGATTGAAACTAGATAGGGTGTTATGCCTTATGTTCCGTGAACAGCTTCGAGCGCCCCATCCACGAGAACAAGGATTGAAACGGTAATGTTGCTGATACACGCCACCGTAACTTCAACTTCGAGCGCCCCATCCACGAGAACAAGGATTGAAACATGATACGAACTTCGAATTGTTGTGCCAGTGTCATCTTCGAGCGCCCCATCCACGAGAACAAGGATTGAAACAAATTAACTGTGGAATCGCCAGTAACGGTAACAGTTCTTTGAGCGCCCCATCCACGAGAACAAGGATTGAAACTTTTAAAGGCCTCGTAATCGTATGAAGTGAAGTTCTTCGAGCGCCCCATCCACGAGAACAAGGATTGAAACTCTGGTTTTCAAAGAGTGTAGCGCGATCGTATGATCTTCGAGCGCCCCATCCACGAGAACAAGGATTGAAACTATATCTTACAGACTATATCGCCGTCGCGGTCAATCTCGCCCTTCGAGCGCCCCATCC
>JAKLEE010000445.1 GCA_022703215.1 Spirochaetota bacterium
CTGGATCGCAATTCCGGCAGCAGCATGTGGAAACAGGACAAGCTGGGTAATCGCCGTGTCTCCGGACCGGCGGTTTATGGCAGTGTGGTGGCCGTGGCCGATGTCGAGGGCTATGTTCATTTCCTGTCGCGTGAGGATGGCAGCTTCGTAGCCCGCCAGAAGACCGATGGTACGCCAGTGCGTGCGCCGGTTCAGACTCTTGGCTCGGCTTTCCTGGTCCAGACCAGCGGCGGTAGCGTCACCGCGATCGAGGCACGATGAAACCTACGCTGGTTCTCGTTGGCCGCCCCAACGTTGGCAAGTCGACCCTGTTCAACCGTCTGACCAAGTCGCGTGACGCTATCGTCGCCGACTTGCCGGGTCTGACCCGCGACCGCCACTACGGACATGGCAAGTTGGGCCGAAAGCCTTATCTGGTGGTCGATACCGGTGGTTTTGAGCCGCTGGTCAAGGAAGGCATCCTGCACGAAATGGCGCGTCAGACCGAGCAGGCGATTGCCGAAGCCGATGCGGTTATCTTCGTTGTCGATGGACGTACCGGCCTCACGCCACACGACAAGGAAATTGCCAACAAACTGCGGCGTCTTGATCGTCCGGTGTTTGTTGCGGTCAACAAGTCGGAAGGCATGAATTCC
>JAKLEE010000446.1 GCA_022703215.1 Spirochaetota bacterium
CGGATGGCGGCCATCAGCTCGCAGGCGGCGCCTTGGGAAGCGGCTCACACCAAGACACCAAGACACAAAGGAAAACGCAAAGCACCCGCCGAAGCGCGGCGTTCAACGCGCCGCTTATGTGTGCGCGGCGTGATAGGGCCCACCCGGCGCAGCGCCTCGCGGAACAGGGCGGGACGGCGGGTGGACGCAAAAAAACACGCCCCCGACCGCAAGGGAGGGAGCGTGTTTATTTTGCGTCCAGGACCCGCACCGGCCGGCTCCGATGGAACCCTTCGCCGCGCGGCCATCCTTCACATCGTCATTCTTTAAAGAGCGCCTTGATCTCCGCGGCGTAAATCTCGTTGACCGCGTGCCGTTTCGTTTCCTGCTTGGCCGACAGCTCCTTGCCCACCTCGAAGGGGGTCGGCAGCAGCTTGAAGCGGAAAATGCGCTCGAAGGCCTTGAAGCCGTTCTTCGCGGACACGAGCGACTGCACCTCGCCGTCGACGAGCTCGAGCACCTCGGGCTGCTTGAGCAGGGTCTCCCAGTCGAGGATGGGCAGCTCGTTCTCCTTGGCGAAGGCCATGATCGCGTCCTGGTTCGGCACGATGAGCGCGGTCAGGAAGCGCTTGTCCTGCCCGAGCACCACGGCCTGC
>JAKLEE010000447.1 GCA_022703215.1 Spirochaetota bacterium
GAACGTGGCGATGACCGGCACACACTCCCTGGTGGATGAGATGCTGGACCAGGACGAACCCGTGACCAATGCCATACGGGCATACGAGCACGCCGTGGCCAGGCACGCGGACGAACGGACCATGCAACAGGCCGTGGACCGCATGACCGAGCTGAACGCCTGGGACCATGAGGCACGCGTGAAGAGCCTGCTCTTCCGCTTCGGGCTGCGGGACATGGAACAACCCGTGAACACCCTCAGCGGTGGCCAGCAGAAGCGCCTCGCCATGGCCAAGGTGCTCATCAACAAACCGGATGTGCTCATCCTCGACGAGCCCACCAACCACCTCGACCTGAACATGATCGAGCAGTTGGAAGAGGAGCTGAACACACCCAACATCACGCTGCTGCTCGTTACGCACGACCGTTACTTCCTGGACAACGTGTGCGACGAGATCATCGAGATGGAGTTCGGGGAGTTCACCCGCTTCAAAGGGAATTACAGCTACTACGTGGAGAAGAAGGCCCTGCTCGACGAAGTGCGTGATGCCACGCAGCAACACCTTCGGGGATTGATGCGCAGCGAACTGGAATGGGTGCGCAAAATGCCCAGGGCGCGCGGCACCAAGAGCAAGAGCCGACTGGACA
>JAKLEE010000448.1 GCA_022703215.1 Spirochaetota bacterium
GAGTGTTGTTATATGTTCATTTTCCATCACGAACCGCTCGGAAGGCCGTGTGCCGTTAGAAGTCCGTTCACTGAACCGCCCCTGACACCCCGGATCCGGACGGGGCGATCGGCCGGGCCGCCGTACAACCAAATTCTTTTCGGTAGAGCAAAATACTATTGACGGGCGGATGAGTAAAGCGTTAATTCAATCGTTCCGGTGTTTCGCGGGGGATGCGATAAATTTCGGGATTAAACATTGTCATTGCGAGCCCCGGCCTTATCAGGGCGTGGCAATCTCTTTTATGCCGGGCTATATGGAGTAACTTCCTGCTTTTTGAGATCGCCTCGTCGCCGCGCCCCTCGCCATGACGGCATGCCCGGTCGGATTTCGTCACACCGCCGCGGGAAGCAGGGGCCACGCGGTAACGCCGGTTCACGACACAGAAGACGGTACCAGGAGATTACGATGCGCGCATACAAGACCGATGAGACCGGGGAGGCCATCCTCGAGATACTGGCCGCCAACGCCAAGCTGACGACGGAGGACATCGCGCGGCAGCTCAACGTGCCCGAGAACAGGGTGGCGAAATATATCAAACAGTTCGAGAAGGACAAGATAATTCTGAGATACAAGACGCATGTC
>JAKLEE010000449.1 GCA_022703215.1 Spirochaetota bacterium
TGCCGAGCGACTTCGACGCGCAGGGTGTGATCGACGCGCTCGCCGAGATCCCCCGCGAGCGCTGGCAGGGCGTCAGGTTCGCGGCGCTCGTCAACAAGGAGAGCCACCTGCGGGCGCGCGTTCCGTTCACGGCCCTCGTCGCCGACGGCTACGCCTACGGGACCGCGCTCGCCGGCCTGCTCCACGAGGCCGGGCCGGCGGTGTCGTATTACTGCTGGGCCGGCGTGTGCCAGCACACCAACGCCACCCAGACCGACCGCGCCATCGCCACGCTGATGGCGCTCACCGGCAGCTTCGACGCGCCGGGCGGCAACGTCGCGTTCACCCCCGCGCCGGCGAACGACGCCAGCGGCAAGGACTTGCTCGGCGCTGCGCAGCGCGCGCGCTGCGGCGCCGAGCAGGGCCGCATAGCGCCAGCGCAGTTCGCTGTCGAGCGCCTGGGCGGAGGCGGTGGCGATCAGTGCCACGCTGGTGTCGCTCGCGCCGCCCAGCGGGATCACGTGAAAGCCCGGCTGGCCGAGCCAGCGCGCGACCTGCCAGTCGGCGACGCTGCGCCTGGGGGGGCCGCCGTCGCCGAAATGGGAGCAGGGCTGTTCGCTGCGGGCGCCGAGGGCGATGCA
>JAKLEE010000045.1 GCA_022703215.1 Spirochaetota bacterium
GACATCGTGTACGGGTTCCTCGACCCGCGGATCTCGTACAAGTAGGAGTGGCTCATGCCCGCACAGAAGAAGCCGCTCGATGCGGTGAACGAATTCAACCAGTACCTGAAGCCCGTCTCGCTGTGGACCGACGCCTGGCGCCGGCTCCGCCGCAACCGGATGGCCCTCGTCTCGCTCTGGGTCGTGCTCGCCTACATAGCGGTCAGCCTCGCGGCTCCGCTGCTGGCCCGCGTCGGCATCCTCTACGACTACACCGAGCAGGTCATCGACCACGTGAACCTTCCGCCTTCCTTCCGGCCCGCGGGGCAGCTGGCCATCGAGCGCTTCGAAGACCGCGCCGCCCAGCTCGAGGCGGCCATCGGCGGGCGCGGCGCCGAGCTTTCGTCCGGACAGGACGACTACCTCGAGGGTTACGAGAGCCTCGAGGGCGAGGTCGAGGGCATGGAGGGCGAGGATTTCTCCTTCGATTTCGCCTACGACGCCACCGAACTCGGCGAAGTGGAGGGCGCGGAGGACGCGGACCTGCTCTCGATCGAAAGCGGCTCCAACTTCTCGTTCAGCTACGGCGGGACGGAATCGGCAGACATCGACAGCGATCCGCTCGCGGCGGAGCTGGACCGGGCCCGCACGTCCATAGCGCGCCTCGAGTCCGAACTCGCGATGAACGAGATCCATGCCCGCGTCTACCTGCTGGGCACCGACGACCTCGGGCGCGACATGTTCTCGCGCGTGCTCATGGGCGGCCGCATCTCCATCATGATCGGCATAGTCGGCGCGCTGACCGCCGTGGCCATCGGCATCGTGGTGGGCGCCATAGCCGGCTACGTCGGCGGCTGGCTCGACAACTTCCTCATGCGCTTCGTCGATATCATGTACAGCCTGCCCTACCTGCTCGTGGTCATCATCATCATGTCCATGGTGGGCAACCAGGGGCGCGGCTCCATCGTCATCCTCTTCGTGGCCATCGCGCTCGTATCGTGGCTGACCATCAGCCGCGTGGTGCGCGGCCAGATCATCAGCCTCAAGAACTCCGAGTTCGTCGAGGCCGCCCGCTCGATGGGCGCCGGCCCCGCGCGCATCATCTTCCGGCACCTGCTGCCGAACACCCTGGGCATCATCGTGGTCTGGACCACGCTCTCGATGCCGGCCTTCATCATGAACGAGAGCTTCCTCTCGTTCCTGGGCCTCGGCGTCTCGGCGCCGGACGCCTCGTGGGGCACCCTGGTCAGCGAAGGCGTGCGCGGCATGACCCTCAGGCCCTGGCAGCTCGTGGGGCCAGCGATCGCCATGACCATCTTCCTCTTCTGCATGAACTTCCTCGGCGACGGCCTGCGCGACGCGCTCGATCCGCAGAGCAAGAACCGTGGCTAAGGAGACCGACATGAGCCAGGAAGCGATACTCCAGGTCAAGGACCTGAAAGCCTACTTCAAGCTGGACGCCGGCCTCCTCAAGGCCGTCGACGGCGTCACCTTCGACCTTCACAAGGGCAAGACCCTCGGCATCGTCGGCGAGTCGGGCTCGGGCAAGAGCGTCACGAACCTCGCCATCATGAAGCTGATCCCGACCCCGCCCGGCCGGATAGCCGGCGGCGAGGTGCTCTTCCACGGGAAGGACGTCCTCAAGATGTCCGACGAGGAGATCCGCCAGCTCCGCGGCAACAAGATCTCCATGATCTTCCAGGACCCGATGACCTCCCTGAACCCCTTCCTCCGCATCTCGACCCAGATGATCGAGACCCTGGTGCTCCACCAGAAGATGGACAAGAAGGCGGCCAAGGAACGGGCGATCGAGATGCTCAAGCTCGCCGGCATTCCCGCGCCGGAAAAGCGCATCGACCAGTACCCGCACCAGTTCTCGGGCGGCATGCGCCAGCGCGTCATGATAGCCATGGCCCTCTCGTGCAACCCCGAGATCCTGATCGCCGACGAGCCGACCACGGCCCTCGACGTGACCATCCAGGCGCAGATCCTCGACCTGATCAGGGAACTGTCGAGCCGGCTCGGCACGGCGGTGATCCTCATCACCCACTCGCTCGGCGTCGTGGCGGGCATGTGCGACGAGATCGTCGTCATGTACGCCGGACGCATCGTCGAGCGCGGAACGGCCGACCGCATCTTCGAGGATCCGAAGCACCCCTATACCAAGGGACTCATCAAGAGCGTCCCCCGCCTCGATCGCTCGCACGAGGAACGGCTCTATTCCATCCCCGGACAGCCGCCGAACGTCATCGACCTTCCCGAGTGCTGCCCCTTCTGGCCGCGCTGCGACAAGGCGATGGACGTCTGCAAGTCCAAGTACCCGCCCGTGGCCGTCCTCGACGACGGGCACTCCGCGGCCTGCTGGCTCTACAAGTGACGGGAGTAGCGATGAACGACGACACGAACCTGCTCGAGGTCAAGGGCCTCAAGATGCACTTTCCCTTCCATACGGGCACCCTGCTCGCCCGCAAGAAGGGCTTCATCCGCGCCGTGGACGGCATCGACTTCGCCATCCGGAAAGGCGAGACCCTCGGGCTCGTCGGCGAATCCGGCTGCGGAAAATCAACGACGCTCCGCGCCGTCGCCCAGCTCCACAAGCCCACCGCGGGCTCCGTCCTGCTGAAGGGACGCGACCTGACCACGCTGAAATCCGGCGAGCTGCTCAAGGCCCGCAAGGACATGCAGATCGTCTTCCAGGACCCGTACGCCTCGCTCAACCCGCGCATGACCACGGCGGACATCATCGCGGAGCCCATCCGCATCATGCGCAGGCGCAAGCTGCTCGCGATGGGCAACGCGGAGATCGACGCCCGGGTCGAGGAGCTGATGGAGAAGGTGGGGCTTTCCCGCTTCTTCAAGAACCGCTACCCGCACGAGTTCTCCGGCGGCCAAAGGCAGCGCATCGGCATAGCGCGCGCGCTCGCCCTCAAGCCAGACCTGATGCTCTGCGACGAGCCGGTTTCCGCCCTCGACGTGTCCATCCAGGCGCAGATCCTCAACCTCTTCAAGGACCTGCAGAAGGAGTTCGGGCTCACCTACCTCTTCATCGCCCACGACCTGGCCGTGGTTCAGTACATCTCCGACCGCATCGCGGTCATGTACCTCGGCGTCATCGTGGAGGTGGCGAAGGCGGGCGAGCTGTACGCCAAGCCCCTACATCCGTATACCCAGGCCCTGCTCTCGGCGGCGCCCATTCCCGACCCCAAGGTCGAGCGCAAGCGCCAGCGCATCCTGCTCACCGGTGACGTGCCTTCGCCGGACAAGGAGCGCCACGGCTGCTACTTCTACGACCGCTGCTCGAAGCGCATGGACAAGTGCGCGGTGAACGTCCCCAAGCTCCGCGAGCAGGGCGGCGAGCACCAGGTGGCATGCTTCCTCTATAACGAGCCGGGCGAGGCGAACTGAGAAGCCTCGCCGCCCAGCGCGTGGCGGCTCATCTCATGGAAACGAGGAAGGACGGGAACCCGCGGGCTCCCGTCCTTCCTTTTTCATTCCGGGCCGGTCCCGGTGCGATGCGCTCCGGACTTCTCAGTCCCCGAAGGGCTTGCCCATCGCCTCGGCGATCCGCGCGCCGACCGCCGCGAGCCGTTCCCTGCCGCGAGCCCGTCCCGCGTCGATCACGAGCAGCGATCCGTCGGCCAGTTCGGCGACAAGCCGCCATTCGAGGCCGCGGCCCCGACGCGCCTCGGCATTCTCGTCGGTCGGCTCGGTCGCGCGCGACTGGTCCACGAGACCGCGGCGGAAGGCCTGGATCGAGAAGCCCGTCAGCTCGGAGGCGGCGTACGTCTTGCGCCGCGCGAGGAACAGAAGGCCGATTCGGCTTGAAGCGAGGCCCCGCGACGGATCGAAGGTCCAGCGCTCCTCGTAGAAAGCGGCGATGCAGGCTCCCGCCACGAAGATCCAGCCGATGACGCCGGTCCCGCCCACGGTCGCGATGGAAGCGACGAGGAGTCCGAGCGCCGCGGCGGCCGCGATGCGGTACCAGATTGCAATGGTGTAGACGAGGGCGCCGGAAGCGAGGCGGCGCAGCGTGTGCGGCATGTCCATGTTCAGCCTCCGGCACCGATAATGCCCGAGCGCGCGGGTCGGGGCAAGGCCCGCGGCATCAGGAAGGCCGCGGCGCGAAGCCCCGGAACTGGAAGGCGAGTATGGCCCGGTCGTCCTCTGGCGGCGCGCCCATCAGGAATCCGTTCAGGTCGGAGAGGATCGCGTCGATGAGGGTGGCTGGCGCAGCGCCTGAGTTCCTGCCGATGGCGCCGAGGAAGCGGCCGTAACCGTACTCCTCCTTGAGGTAGCTCCGCGCCTCGACTATGCCGTCCGTGAAGAGGATCATCCGGTCGCCGGGGCTCATGGCGAGCTCCGAGGAGTAGAAAGGGGCGTCGTCGATGATGCCGAGGGGCTGGCACTCGGTGTCGGGCCGCTGGATCGTTCCGTCGGTCCGTATCAGCACGGGCGGATGATGGCCCGCGTTCGTGTAGCGAAGGATGCCCGTCTCGAGGTCGAGGATGCCGTACCAGGCCGTGACGAAGCGGTCCTGCTCGCCCACGAGCTGGCACAGGGTGCGGTTGACCGCGTCGCAGACGCCTTCCGGACGGATGCCCCAGGCGGCCTTTCCGTCGAAGGCGACCTTCACGAGGGCCGTCACCAGGGCGGCGGGCACCCCGTGGCCGGCCACGTCCGCCATGAGGAATCCGTAGGAATTGCGGCCGATGCGCACCACGTCGTAGAGGTCGCCGCCCACGTTGTCCATGGCGCGGTACCAGGCAGCCACGTCGAGCTCCGGCCGCGGCGGCAGGTGGTCCAGGCGCCCGACTATGCAGCCCTGGATGTCGCGGGCGACCCGGAGTTCCTTGCGCATCGATTCGTGCTTGTCCGCCAGCTGGTTGTAGGCGGCGGAGAGCTCGTCGGCGCGGGCCATGACCCGCTTCTCCAACATCAGTTCCCGTTCGCGGGCTTCGCGCACCAGCGCATCGAGACGGCGAGCGGCGCCGGCGGCGGCGAGTCCCGCGCCGACCGCGCCCGCCAGGCACGCGGCCAGGCAGATCCATTGGGGCAGTCCGGGATGGAGGACCGCCGCGAGGGCAAAAGGCAACGCCCCGGCGGCGCAGGCCGCGGCCGCGGAGACTCCAACCTGGACCTGGTGCGACCGGTCGCGAGACAAGGCTTCTGCGTTTGCGCTTCCGGGCGCGTCCGGGCTCGGATGGACCATGCCTCCAGTCTAGGCCTCCGGTTCCCGTCCGTCAAAAAGCGAGCGCCTTGCCCGGCCCCATCCGCCGAGGCTACATTCCCCCCATGGCAAGAACGCCGCAGATCGCAACGAGTCTCATCCTCACGGCTATCTTCGCCTTCGTCGCGCAGCATGCCCCCCTCTCGGCCACCCAGCGCGCGGAAGGCGCCTGGTTGCTCGCCCCGGACGCCGCGCGCCCCGGGGATCCGGTCTT
The DNA here is from genome assembly GCA_022703215.1 of Spirochaetota bacterium. Taxonomy (GTDB): domain Bacteria; phylum Spirochaetota; class Spirochaetia; order Treponematales; family UBA12059; genus JAFGNN01. The sequence goes on from JAKLEE010000045.1 coordinate 5,421, forward strand.
CGCCTCCTGGTTCGGCCACGAGCCCGGCTTCTCGGGCGAGCTACGGCTGCTCGCCGCCGACGGCGCCGTCAAAGCCCGCGCCCGCTCCTTCGCCCTGCCCGAGCGCCCCCAGGACTTCGCCTTCGCGCTCGGCCTGGCGGACACGCTCGCGCCCGGGGCGTACCGGCTCGAACTCCTTTCCCTTCCGGATGGGTACGTGCTCGCCGAGAAGGCCATCACGGTGCTTCCGCGCTCGTTCAGGATCAGCACGGTGCGCCTGAGCGCCGCCGCGAGCGCCGCCCGCGACGATCCAGACCCGCGGCGGGAGGAGCAGGCCGTCCGCTACCAGAAGGTCCTGGGGAACTTCGACCCGGCCGCCGTCCACGCCCCGGAGCTGCCGCGCGGTCCCTCCTTCGCCTGGCCTCTCGCCTCCATCCGCTTCACCGCGTACTTCGGCGACCGGCGCCGCTACCTTTCTCCCGCAGGCAAGCCCGCGGGAGAAAGCGCCCACTACGGCATAGATTTCGGCGCGCCGACAGGAACGCCCGTGCTTTCACCCGGCCCGGGCAAGGTCGTCCTCGCCGAGTTCCGTGTCCTGACCGGCAACACGATAATCCTGGAACACCTGCCCGGGGTCTATTCCATCTTCATGCATATGGACTCGCTGGCCGTCGCGACGGGCGACTCCCGGGTCCGGGGCCAGGTGCTCGGCACGGTCGGCTCCACGGGTTTCTCCACGGGACCGCACCTGCACTGGGAGCTCCGCGTCAACGGCACTGCCTGCGATCCCGAGGCTCTGGTCCGGAAGCCCTGAAACCGGAGCCGGAGATGGGCAGGACGGACCCGGTCGCGCAGCCCCGGTCGCTTGACTAGCCCGTCGCCTGACGGATATACTGCCGCCCTCGACGCGAAAGGGGGTGATAACCATCAGCCAGATCATCGTCGACGAGAGCGAAAGCCTCGAAAAGGCCATCAAGCGCTTCAAGCGATTGGTGGAGAAAGAGGGCATCATCCGCGAGTGGAAGAAGCGCGAATTCTACGAAAAGCCTTCGACCATCCGGAACCGCAAGGAAAAGGCCCTCGCCCGCAAGCTCCTCAAGAAGTCCAGGAAGAGCCAGGGCAAGAGCTACTGATCCCTCCATTTCCGAAACGGAACGAACGCGCTCCCTCCGGGGAGCGCTTTTCGTATCCGCGCGGCTGCGCGGCCGCGCCGGTTCTCGGGGCTCCCGCCCCGGCCGCATGACGCGCTATACTGTGCTCCGCGAAACGCGCCCGGCCCGGGCCCGGGGAGGAACCATGAAATCACGCATAGCCGCCTTGATCGTGCTCGCGGCCGTCCTTCCGCTCTCCTCCTGCGAGGAAGGCGACGCGCTGCCCGTCGTCACCCTCCGCGCGGGCGCGGTCGAGCTCGAGGCGGAAGTCGCGCGGACGCCCGAGGAGCAGCAGAAGGGCCTCATGTTCCGCGAGTCGCTTCCGGATGGACGGGGCATGATCTTCGTCTACGACTCGGACCGGCGCATGGCGTTCTGGATGAAAGACACCTTGATTCCCCTCTCGATCGCCTTCCTCGCCGCGGACGGCACCATCCGGGAAATCCGAGACATGCGGGCCGGAAGCCTCGAGGTGATCGAATCGGAGCGCTCGGCCCGTCACGCCCTCGAAGTGCCGCTGGGCTGGTTCGAGCGCGTCGGACTGGGCGTCGGCGACCGTTTCGAGCTCCCGCCCGGCCTGCTCGTTCCTTGACCGCCGTTCCCGCCGTCCTTACCTTAGGGAGTAGATCATGCTCGACATAGTCACCATCGGGGCCGAGGTGCTCACGCGCGCCGCCGAGCCCGTCAAGGATTTTGACCAGGGACTCAAGGACTTCATCGAACGCATGTTCGACGCCATGCGCGTCGGGCGCGGCATCGGCCTGGCGGCTCCGCAGGTCGCGGTCGGCAAGCGCGTCTTCGTGGTTCAGGTCGAGGACGACGTTCCCCGAGTCTTCGTGAACCCCGAGCTCGTGCGCACCGGCGACCGCCTCGTTTCGCTCGAGGAAGGCTGCCTCTCCATCCCCGGCGTGTACGCGGACGTCAAGCGCTCCGCCGAGATCACCGTGCAGGCCTGGAACGAGCGGGGCCGCCCCTTCACGCTCGACGCCGACGGGCTCCTCGCGCGGGTCATCCTGCACGAGCTCGACCACCTGAACGGCGTCCTGTTCGTCGACCGGCTGCCCGAGGCCGCGAAGGCCAAGGTGCTGGCGCAATACGAAAAGCGCCGGCGCTACTAGGCGGAGAGCGCGTGAAAGTCCTCTTCGCGGGCAGCCCCGCCATCGCCGCGCCCTCGCTGCGCGCCCTCGTCGCCTCGCGCCACGAGGTGGTCGGCGTGCTGACCAACCCGCCTTCGGCGAAAGGACGGTCGGGATCCCCCGAGCCGACCGCCGTGGGAACCCTGGCGGCGGAGCTCCTGCCCGGCGTCCCGGTCCTGACGCCCGAACGCCTCGGATCGGAAGCCCGCGCGCTCGTCGCGCCGCTCGGGGCCGATATCCTTGTAGCCTTCGCCTACGGGCGCATCTTCGGCCCGAGCTTCCTCGCGCTCTTCCCGGAGGGCGGCCTCAACGTCCACCCCTCCCTGCTGCCGCGCTGGCGCGGGGCGACGCCAATACCCGCCGCCATCCTGGCGCGCGACGCGGAGACCGGCGTCAGCGTCCAGCGGATCGCGGCCGAGCTCGATGCGGGCGACATCGTAGCCAGCGCGCGCATCCCGCTCGACGGCACGGAGACGACGGCCGGCCTCTCGGAGCGCTGCGCGGAACTCGGCGCGGAGCTGCTCGTCAAGGCGCTCGACGCGATCGAGGACGGAAGCGCCGTCCCGCGGCCGCAGGACCCCGCGCTCGCCACGTTTTGCCGTGAATTCGGCAAGGACGACGGGCTCGTGGACTGGAGCCTGGGCGCCCTCGAGCTCGACGCGCGGATCCGCGCCTTCCAGCCCTGGCCCGGCGCCTTCACCTTCCTCCGCGGGGAGCGGCTCGCCCTGCTCGAGTCGCGCCCCTTCCCCGCCGAGGACTCGGGCCGGGAGCCCGGCACGGTGCTCGCTATGGACAGCGGTCGAGGTCTGATGGTACAAACAGGTAAAGGGTTGCTCTCGTTGCGACGGCTCCAGCTGCGCGCCCGGAAGGCCTTGCCCTTCCGCGAATTCGCCAATGGCGTGCGCGACCTCATCGGGAGCCGCCTCGGCGCCTGAAGCCGCCCCGAAACCGACCGGCACGGGGAAATGCGAGCCATGAAAATCCGATTCCACCTGACCAAGCTTCGCGACATCGATCCGGAGTACTACAAGTACGTCGCCGGCGGCATCGTCGCCCTCGTCCTCGTACTCCTGCTTGCGCTGGCGGCCGCCTTCTTCCTGACCGTGCGGGGGGCCGAGCAGACCCTGGTACCAGACCTCCGCGGAATGGATCTAGCGACCGCGCTGACCACGCTGCAGGAGAAGGAGCTCTATCCGCGCCTCTCCCAGCGCTACACCGAGGATCCGAAGGAAAAAGGCCTGGTCCTCGAGCAGTCGCCGAAGCCGGGAGCCATCGTCAAGGCGGGGCGCCGCATCGCCATCACGATCAGCCGGGGACCGGTCATCGACTCGGTCGCCGACTACTCGGGCCGCACCCTCGAGGACGTCAAGCTCGAGCTGCAAAACCTGTTCTCCACGGGCAGGCCGCTCATGACCGTCCGCGAGCCGCCGATCTACTCGTTCTCCGCGGAACCGGCCGGCACCATCCTCGAGCAGACCCCGCTTCCGGGCACTCCGGTCTCGGGTACCCTCGAGCTCGTCTTCGTCGTCTCCAAGGGACCCGAGCGAGAAAAGCTCAAGGTTCCCGACTTCTCCGGACTCGAGCTCGGCGCGGCCTTCCTGCAGATCGAGAAGTCCGGCGTCTCGTTCGCCTTCGAGCTCCGCGAGCCGCGCTCCGGCGAAAAGCCCGGGACGGTCGTCTCCCAGACACCGGCCGCCGGCTCGTCGATCCCGGAAACCGACGTGGTCAAGCTCGTGGCGACCTCCTTCGCCGCGCGCGACGGCATGGTGGGCGGGCTCTTCAGCCGCGAGTTGCCTGAGTACCCCTACCCCGTCAAGGCGACGCTCTCCTACGTCGACCTCGAAGGCGTCCGGACGCCGATAGTCCAGGTCATGCACCGCGGTACGCTCTTCCAGGCGCCCTATCTGGTGCCCGAAGGAAGCCTCCTCGTGCTGCAGGTGCTCGGGCGCGACGTGGCCCGGGTCGAGGCCCGTCCGTGAAAGCGGGGGGCGAAAGGCCGAAGGGCGCCAAATCGGCGACCTTCGCGCGGCCGGGCGCGCGGCGGGGTTCCGCCGTGCCCCCGAACCGGCCGCGCGGCGCGCGCCAGGCGCAGCCGTCCGCCGCTCCCCTTCCCGCGAGCGTCGCGGCCGAATCCCGCCGCACGGTCGAACTCGTCCGCTTCGAACTCTTCGACGTCGGCCGCTCCATGGATTTCGCCAAGCTGGACTGCGGCGAGGACGTCTGCATCGACCCGAGTCCCCTCCGCCGCCGCGACGCCCCGCCGACCCTGGTGCTGCCGCCCTCGGTGCGGATGGACATGGACGCGGGCGGCGCGGCCGAGGCCGGCGCGGTCACGCCAGCCGGGGTCTTCCTGGGCGCGTGGTCCCAGGCCAAGCTCTACGACGAAGGCGTCATCTCCATCATCGTACGTCTCCGCCTCTCGGCCACCCTCGAGGAACTGCACCACGCCGAGGACTGCCTGTACCCCCTCGGCGGCGTGCTCCGCACCATCTCCGATTTCGCCGAGGCCCGCTTCATCCAGACCCAGGCGCGCATCCGGAGCGCGGTCTCGCTCGAAAACTACGGCCTCAAGCGGACGGAACGGGAATCGTACACCGCCTTCTGCTTCGGCGAGACCGGCACGACGCCGCACGCCTTCATCGCCTCGCGCGCGCGGGAGCTGGCGACCCTGCTCTCGGGCGACACCTGGGGGACACCTCTCCATGACGACGAGGTGCGTCGCACGCTTTCCAATCCCTTCGCCTACCGCTCCGACGAGGCCGCCGTCTTCGACCTCGACCGCTGCGCCATCGTCGACCCGACCGCCGACTACGAGGACCTCCTGGTCATCGTCGAGCACGCGAACTACCAGCTGCTCGAGCTGCGCGTGCTCGACCTCATGCTGGACGGCTGGATCGACGTGGCCGAAAAGGACATGCGGAGCTTCTACACCGACACCCGCAAGAAGCGCCGCCGCCTCCGCAACCTGCCCCGCCGCTTCGCCGCCATCCAGGCCCTGAGGCTCGACGCCCTGTTCACCCTGGAAAACCTCGAGAACAGTTCGAAGATCATCGGCGACTTCTACTACAGCCGCATCTACGACCACCTGGCGGGCATCTTCTCGACCGAGGGCTGGAAATGGAGCGTCGAACGCCGCCTCGAGGCCCTGCAGGACGTATACGACATCGTCAAGGGCGACCTGGCGGAGCACCGCACCCTCGTCCTCGAGATCGTGTTCATCGCGGTGTGCATCATCTTCCCCGTCATCCAGATACTCCAGGTCTTCCTGCTGCCCTAGTCCCGGGGAAGCCCCCCGGGTCGCCCGCCGACACGAAACGGCCACCCGGCAAGCCCGCCCGATCCGCCCGCCCGATCCGCGGCCGGCGCGCCGGAACGCCTGCGCTTGCCCGCCCCGCGGGTATCGACTAGACTGCCGTGCATCATGCCGAACACGGCCGACCTCAAGGACGGCGAACGCGTCGTCGCCACCATACTCTTCTCCGACATGAAGGGCTTCACCCCGCTTTCGGAACGCATGGATCCGGAAGAGATGGACGCCCTCATGGGCCGCGTCTTCGGCGCCTTCGAGGAGTGCATCCGCGCCCACGGCGGAACGGTCGAGAAATACATAGGCGACGCCCTGGTGGCGGTTTTCGGGGTGAGCGAGCTCCACGAGGACGATTCCGCGCGCGCCATCCACGCCGCCCTGGATTTCCTCGGCCGCGTCGGGCTCATCGCGCCGAAAGGGGTGGAGCTCTCGTTCCGCACCGGCATCCACGCGGGGCTGACCGCCACGGGACGCCGCGGCGAGCACGACGTGGTGACCGGCCACGCCATGAGCGTCGCCCAGCGGCTCGAGGCGGCGGCCCCGCCGGATTCGATCCTCGTTTCGGACGCCGTCGCGGAGAAGTGCCGCGACGAATTCCTGTTCGGCGAGGCGCTCGAGCTCAAGCTGAAGGGCAAGAGCGAGACGGTGAAGGCCTGGCCGGTGAGGGGCCTGGCGGACGGCGTTCCCCGCGACGAGGGCCCGCTCCACGGCCGCAAGGAGCAGCTCGACGAGCTGCTCAGGGCCTATCTCCGGGCCGACCCGAAGGAGGGCGCCGGCTTCATCGTGACGGGCGAGGCGGGCATCGGCAAGTCGAGGCTGCTGGTCAGCTTCGTCGCCAAATTGCGGGCTTTCCCCGATTTCGCGAGCCCGGTGCTCTCGGTCCGCGCGCGCCGCTACCGGTCCAGGCCTTACGCGGCCATCGTGGACCTGGTGCTGGCCCGGCTTTCGCTCCCGCAGGATTCCGGGGCCGAGGAGGCCCGGGCGGCGCTCCGCCGCCACGGCATCACCGAAGCCCGCACCATCGAGGCTTTCGCGCGCCTGGTCGGCCGGGACGACGCGGAGGGGTTCGAGGCCAGCCCCCGCGAGCGCGACCCGGAGGCCAGCCAGGCCCTGCTCGCCCTGCTCCAGGCCCTGCTCGATCCGCACGGGCGCGACCTCTTCCCGCCCCTGGCCGTGGTCGACGACGCGCACGCGCTCGACCCGTTGTCCACCGAATTCCTCGCGTACTGGATCCGCAACGCCCGGGTCAAGCCCTTCGCGGTCCTGCTCGCCCGCGAGGTTCCCGCGGTCCTGCGCGAAGCCTTCCCTTCCTTCCGCGCGATCAAGCTCGGGCCGCTCTCCGACGCGGATTCGCGCGCCATGCTCATGGAGGCCTGGCCCGAGTGTCCCGAGCGCCTGCTGCCGGGCCTCCTGCAGGCGGGGATGGGCAATCCGCTCTTCCTGCGCGAATACGCCGCCTGGGCCCGCAAGCGCCGCGACGTCTCGGCGCTGCCCCCGGGCATACAGACCATCTTCCTCTCGCGCACGGAACGTTACCCGGAAGCCTGGAGGGACCTCCTCCTCAAGCTGTCGGTCTTCATGCACTCGTTCGACCACGAGAGCGCCGCCGTCATCGAGCGCCGCACGGGGGGAGATCCCGGCATCGTGGTCCAGGCCTTCGCGCGCTTCGCCGCGGACGGCGTCCTGGTCGAGGAAGGCGGCCGCTGGCGCTTCAGGCTCGACCCGTTCAAGAAGGCGCTCTACGCCTCGCTGCTCAACCACAACAAGAAAATCCTCCACGGCCTCGTGGCGGACATCATGCTCTCGCGCGAGCGTCCCGACGCGATCAGGCTGCTCAACCACCTCGGCCGCTCGGAGCGCTTCGCCGAGGCCGCGAACCTCGTCCTCGCGGATCCGGACCGCAACTACCGCCTCGAATACCTCGACCATCTCGACCCGCTCCACCGCGCCCTCGCGCGGCGCGACGCCGACCTCGCCGTCCGCGTCCTGATCACGAAGAGCGCCATCCTGTTCAACGCGGGCCGCATCGACGAGGCCGAGGAGGAACTGCGCCGCATCATGCGCATCGCGATCGCCCGCAAGGACGACGCCTGCATGGGCTTCGCCTACCACCAGATCTGCGCGTACAACACGATCTCGTGCCAATTCCAGAAGGCGGTGTTTACGGCGCAGAAGGCGCTGCGCTACTACCGTGCGGCGGGAGGCAGGGAACGCAGCGTCCAGAACGTGCTGCGCTACGCGGCCATGGCCGAGATGCTGCGCGGCAACGCGGGCGAGGCGAACCGCCTGGTGGCCGCGGCCGAGGCGGTCGAGGGCGGCGACGCCTTCGAGTCGGCGGCGGCCCGCGTGGAGCTGCTCCTGCTCTCCGGCGACTACGCGAACGCGCTGTCGCTCATCGACCGCGCGCTCTCCGGCGTCGAGGGCGAGCGCGCGGCACGGCGCGCGGTGGGCCTCGACCTCAAGCTCAAGGCGCTCTGGCAGCTCTGCGACTGGAAGGCCATGGCTCCCGTAGCCCGGGAACTGCTGGCCGCCGGTTCGCCTTCCGATTCGGCCGCCTCGCAGGCCCACGCCATGCTGGCGCTGGCCCTGCGCTCGGGCGGCTCGGCCGACGAGGCTGACGAGAGCTTCCGCCAGGCGGAGTTCTTCGCCGACCGCGTGCGCAACGATTTCGACCGCGTCGACGCGCTCCGGACGCTCGCGCTCTGCCGGGCCATGGCCGGCGAGCGCCGCAAGGCGGAGACGACCGCCCGGGAAGGCCTGGTGGCGGGCCTGCGGCATTCGGCGTACTGGCAGACCTTCACCCTGCTGACCATCATGGCCGAGTCCATGCTGGATCGCGGGCGGGTCGAGGAGGCGCGCTTCTTCCTCCTCGAGGCCAGCTACCTGTTCACCGCGGGCACGCTCTTGCCCGCCAAGGACGCGATACTGTACTATTACCTCGCTTCCAGACTGCTGGATGCGGCGTCCGCCGCGGCGAACCGCTCCGTCGCGCTCCGCCTGCTCGAGGACGAGAAAGCCCGGATCCGCGATCCCGGGCTGGTGGCCGCCTTCCTGTCAGCCCGTTCCTTCGCCGCAGTCCAGCGCGAGCTGGAGACGGAGGCCGAGGGGAAAGCCCGGGCGGCCGAGGACCATTCCGAATGACCCGGGACGAACGCGAACGCCTCCACGACGACCTTACCCTCATCCAGGACTGGCTCGAAGCCGGCCGCGTCCGCGCGCGGTCGGAAGCCGTGTTCGAGGAGGGTGCGCCGCCCCCGTCCGAGGCCGAAATCATCGCCAGGCCGGGCGCAGCCCGCCCGCCGGCGTTCTCCCCGCCCGAGGACGACAGCCTCGAGCGCATCGCCGCCGAGGTCCGCGCCTGCGGCGCCTGCCGCCTCCGGGTGACGCGCCGCAACGCCGTGCCCGGCTCGGGCGCCTCCCGCCCCCTCGTGCTCGTGGTCGGCGAAGGCCCCGGCGCCGACGAGGACGCAAGCGGCGAGCCCTTCGTGGGCGCCGCCGGCCAGCTCCTGGACCGCATGCTCGAGGCCATCGGCCTTTCCCGTTCGCGCAATTGCTTCATCGGCAACGTCGTCAAGTGCCGCCCGCCGGGCAACCGCGACCCGCTGCCGGACGAGCGCGCGCCCTGCCTGCCCTTCCTCAGGAGGCAGATAGCGGTGCTCCAGCCGCGCTACATACTCTGCCTCGGGCGCATCGCGGCGCAGACCCTGCTCGACTCGACCGAGGGCATCTCGAAGCTGCGCGGCCGCTTTTTCGAATTCGAAGGCGTCCCGCTGATCGCCACCTTCCATCCGAGCGCGCTGCTCCGGGACGATCAATACAAGCGCCCCGCCTGGGAGGACCTCAAGACGCTCCGCGAACGCATCCAGGCCGACGGCTGGGCGAGCGGAGCGCCGTGAGCGAATTCCTCCGCGTCGCCTTCGACGTCCCCCTCGACCGCCAGTTCACCTACCGCAACCTCGCGACGAAGGCCGCCCCCGCGGGCGCCCGGACCGGCTGCCGCGTCGAGGCGCCCTTCAGGAACCGGGTCATCGAAGGCTGGGTGATCGCCGAGCTCGACGAATGCGACATCGACGGCGCTCTGGTCAAGCC
>JAKLEE010000450.1 GCA_022703215.1 Spirochaetota bacterium
ACAGGAGATGCCGGCCGCCGGCGGCTGGGACGCGCACTGGGCCGTGCAGGTCGGGCTGGTGCTGGCCGGCCTAGCCGCGCTGGTGCTGGGTTCGGAGTGGCTGGTGGGCGCGGCCGTGCACTTCGCCAAGGCCCTGGGCGTGAGCGACCTGGTGATCGGTCTGACGATCGTGGCGGCCGGCACCTCGATGCCCGAAGTCGCCACTTCGCTCACCGCGGCCATCAAGGGCGAGCGCGACATCGCCGTGGGCAACGTGGTGGGCAGCAATACCTTCAACATCCTGGGCTGCGTGGGCCTGTCGGGTCTGGTGGCGGACGGGGGGCTGGGTGTGGCGCCGGCGCTACTCACCTTCGACCTGTGGGTGATGCTGGCGGTGGCCTTCGCCTGCCTGCCGGTGTTCCTGACCGGGCGCGAGATCGCGCGCTGGGAGGGCGGCGTGTTCCTCGCCTACTACCTGGCCTACGTGGCCTACGTGATCCTCGCGGCGCAGGCCCACGACGCGCTGCCGGCCTTCTCGGGCGTGATGCTCGGCTTCGTGCTGCCGCTCACCGTGGTGACACTGGCGGTGAGCGCCATGCGCGCGCGCCGGGCGTCGTGAGGACGGCCGGCGTGGCCGCG
>JAKLEE010000451.1 GCA_022703215.1 Spirochaetota bacterium
CCCCGCGTCGGTTCCTTCGTGTCGACCATCCTCATGGTCTTCGCGGTCGGATATCTCGCCCACATCTATCCCGTCTCGGTCGCGCTCAAGATAGAGCCCGTCCGGGCGATGCAGAACGACTAGGACGGCGCCGTGAAAACGCTCATCAAGATAGCCTTCAAGAACCTGAACCGCCAGAAGAAGCGGAGCTTCCTCCTCGGGGGGGCCATCGCCTTCGGCATCATGATCGTCACCGTCATCGACGGCTTCGCGGGAGCCTTCGTCGCGAACGTCGCCGGCAACATGGCCGACCTCTTCGCCGGCCACGTCTTCGTGGAGGGCGTGGAGAAGTCCGGCACCTCGAAGCCCGTGGACATCATCCGCGACGACCAGGTCATCGCCGAGTCCCTCAAGGCCGCCGGCGTCGAGGCCAAGCTCGTCCAGAAGCGCTCCGGCACGGACGCCACCCTCGTCTTCGAGGGAAAGAAGGCGAACCAGAGCATCTTCGGCGCGGACTTCGCGGGGGAGAGCTACCTCCGCAAGCGCCTCGTCCTCAAGGAAGGGAGCTACGACAGCCTCCTCGAGCCGAAGTCCCTCGTCCTCTCCGAGAAGGTCGCGGGCAAGATCAAGGCCCAGAT
>JAKLEE010000452.1 GCA_022703215.1 Spirochaetota bacterium
GCCCTCCTTCACCTCAAGTCCACCGAGCGCATGACGCCCTAACCACGGCCCCAAGGAGCGCCTGACGCCCGCCGGAAAGGCGGCGCGTCATGCGCGCACGTTGGGAGGCGCTGCATGCAGCCCTCGACCGTTCCGTTCGTTCTCTTCAGGCAGAGCAGGCGTTTCAACAGGCAAGGCAGCACCCCGCGCTCGCGCGCTTCGACCAGCCCTTCGAGGTGGTCGAGTACCTCGCGAGCAAGGGCGGCGACCTCGACGAGAAGGATCGCCTCCTCGGCGTGCTCGTGACCCTCGTGCAGCGGCGCGAGCACCACGAGCTCGTGAGCGGGCTCCTGTGGCTCGGGCTCTGGCCCGGCCTCGACGCCGTCTACCGGCGGCGGCAGCGCAACTTCCGGGGACAGCCCGAGGAGCTGATCGCCGAGCTGGCCGACGTCTTCACGGGCATCATCGAGCGGCTCGACCTCGAGGTGGTCCACCGCGTGGCCGCGACGCTCGTGCGCAGCACCGCGCGGGACATCATCGATCGCCGCCGCCGCGTGTGGGCCGACGCTGACCGGATCGTCTACCGGGACACCTTCGAGCCGGTACGTGACCAGGACGACCGCATCATCGCCGCGA
>JAKLEE010000453.1 GCA_022703215.1 Spirochaetota bacterium
ATGAGGGACGGCATCTCGGTAATCCCGTAGCCCAGCATTACCTTCACCCTGCGGTACGGGAACAGGAGGACATATGCGCCGAGCACACCGGCAATCGCCCCGGACGCTCCCAGGTTGGGGATGGCGGACTCAAGAGAAAATGCCAGCTGGGCAAAGGTTGCTGCAATCCCGCAGGCCAGGTAGAAGGCCAGAAACCGCAGGTGCCCGAACCGGTCTTCCACATTGTCGCCGAAGATCCACAGGTACAGCATGTTGCCCCCGATATGGAGCCAGCCGGCATGCATGAACATGGACGTAAAAATCGTGACAACATCCCCGGCAGGGTTTGCCAGGAAGCGGCTGGGGACAAAGGACCATGCCATAATGAACGCATCTCCCCCCACCAGCTCCACGAGAAAGAACACGATGTTGACGGCGATCAGGGCGTACGTAACCGTGGGCTGTAGTCTGCGCGAGCTGTTGTCATCACCGATCGGAAACATCCAATCCTCCCTTTTTATAGCCGGGAACCTGCAAGCGGGATCAGGGGCTCCATTGCAGGGGCCTGTGCGGAACCTATGCGAGATTGCAGCGTTTTCCTTTATTAACTATCCCTATTGAGACACAGCCATGAC
>JAKLEE010000454.1 GCA_022703215.1 Spirochaetota bacterium
CGCGCTGCTCGAGATCGAGACGCGTGTCGCGCGCGGGCTGCTGGCGGTTGAGCGGACGCGCCGCGGGGGTGAAGAAACGAAACGCGTCGAAGTGCGAGCAGCGCACCGGCATCGACTCGACGATGCGCGCGATCTCCTCCAGGGCGGCGGCCTGGTTCACGGCGGCGGAGCGCAGGAACGCGAACATGCCGCGGGCCTGCTCCTGCGGATCGAGGCGCACGATTTCGATGGGCAGCTTGGAGAAGGCGCTGATGCTCTGGTAGAGGTGATCCCGCTCCAGGACCTTGGCCTTCTTCAGCGCCGCCTTGGAGCCGGAGATGTCCAGGAGCTCGATGGCCTTGTCGGGGAAGGCGCGGGTGGGGATGAAGCGCTGGGCCAGGGCATAGATGTCCGCGAACAGGGCGTCGGGCACGCGCAGGCCGTAGTAGGCCTCGAAGTGGCCCTTCACCCCGCGCAGGATGTTCAGCATCTCGTCCTTCTCCGGCTCGCTGAGCAGGATGGCCGAGAAGTGGGCCGCCAGCACCTCGTCGCTCTTGATGTACTTGTAGAAGTCCTCGGGGGTGGCGGCGGCGATCACCTGCAGGTCGCGCTCGGCGACGTGGGCCTTCAGCAGG
>JAKLEE010000455.1 GCA_022703215.1 Spirochaetota bacterium
CGTAGCCCACCTTGCAGGCTTCGACCATGTCCGCGTCGCCCACCGGCTCCTGGTTCGCGAACTGGTTGCTCGGCATGCCCAGCACCAGGAGGCCCCGCGGACCGTAGTCCTCGTGCAGGTCCTCGAGCGACTCGAACTGCGGCGCCAGTCCGCATTTGGTGGCCGTGTTCACGACGAGCATCGGCTTGCCCTTGTGGGCGGACAGGTCGAGGGTTTTGCCCTTGGTCAGCTCGAGCGTGAAATCGAAGGGGTTCTTGTTCACCGAATTCTCCTTGCCAACTAATATATTGCGCACAACATAAAAGATCAAGTGCCCTACCTGCATTCAGTCCGGGCTCCGTCCCCGTTCGGAAGGGAATCGTCCGGGAAGGCAACCTGCGGTTTCCTTCCCGGGCCCATCTTTCCCTTTGCCGCCCAGGCCGGATCGGCGGGTTCAGGCGAAGGTTTCGAAGCCGCCGCGGGAGCTCCGTCCCCCGCCGGGCTCCGACCGTTCCGCCCGGAGCGCCTCCTCGGCTTCGCGCGCGAGGCGCCAGGCCTTCGCGGCCACCGCCTGGTCGGCGGCGGAGGGGTCTCCCGGCGCTTGGGCCGCGGCCAGGACCGCGCGCGCCTTGCG
>JAKLEE010000456.1 GCA_022703215.1 Spirochaetota bacterium
AGCCGACCATGCGGCGGATGTGCGACGGCGGCGTGGCGCGCATCGCGGTCATCGGACTGGCGGGCAGATGCCAGTACAGCCAGTGGATGGCGAAGGCCGGGTGCTTGTCCGCCTTGAGGCGCGAAATCCAGCGCGAGACGAAGATGCCCATCGCCATGCAGACGGCGAAGGACAGCCTGCTGCCGGACAGGTAGCCGACGAAGAACATGAACAGGATCGGCGCGGCGACATCGACATCCCAGAAGCCGATCTTCCATTGGTCATCGAGACGCCGCGGGATATAGGTGTCCGCTTGCATGTCGGTCTCCTGGGTGTCGATGCCGCTGGTTCAGATCACCGCGCCCATGATCGCGCCGGCGATCACCAGACCCACGGCGGCGAAGATGGCCAGCCCAATGTAGAAGAGGACAGGGCCGAAGTTACGCAGTGCGGACAGCGAGATGAGGGCGACGACAAAGCCGACGAAGCCGACCAGGGCCTTGATCCCCGGGCCAAGTGCGGCGATCTGGGTCAGGGCCGACGTGAGCGGCCCGGTGATGCCGGTGAACGCCACCAGATCCAGGGCGTAACCGGGAAAGGCAGCGCCGAGACCGACGACATCATCGCCAGT
>JAKLEE010000457.1 GCA_022703215.1 Spirochaetota bacterium
AGGACGCCGCTCTCTTCGAAGCTTTCCTGAAAGAAACGGGCATCGGCATGCGAGGCGCCGAAGGCGGCGAAGACGATGACGAAGCCGGAAGAGTCGTCGCCCAGCAACTTGGCCTGACGCACGATCTGCGCCGCGACCCGGTTATGCGGCAAACCGCCGCCGGAAAAGATCGGCAGTTTCTGGCCGCGGGTCAGTGAATTCATGCCGTCGATGGCGGAAATGCCGGTCTGGATGAATTCACGCGGATAGGCGCGGGCGGCGGGGTTGAGCGGCTCGCCGTTCACGTCGCGGTGGTCGGCGGAAATGATCGGCGGTCGTCCGTCGCGCGGCAGTCCGGCGCCGTTGAACACGCGGCCGAGGATGTCGCGCGAGACGGGCAGCTTGAACGGCTCGCCCAGAAAGCGCACCCAGGTACGTTCGAGGTCCAGTTCGTCGGTCCCTTCGAAGACCTCGACCAGCACCGCGTCATCGGCGGAGCGGATGACCAGACCCGAACGCAGGCGTCCGCGGTGGTCACGCAACTGCACGCGCGAACCTGCCGCCACGCCCGGCACGCCGCCCATGACGACGAGCCCGCCCTGCGCCGAGGTCGCGGTGCGGAATTCGAT
>JAKLEE010000458.1 GCA_022703215.1 Spirochaetota bacterium
ATGGCCAGCAGGGGCAGGGCCGGCGCAATGCCGGCGCCGAGCACGCAGCCGGCGAGCGCGATACCGTAAAACAGGCCGCTCAGGCGCGGGCGGCGGTCGATGGCAGCCAGGGCGCCCAACGCGCCGCCATAGGCGGCGAGGGCGATCAACATCGGCTGCGCATCATGGGCATGAAAAAGCAGGCCCGGAGAGCCGGCCAGCAAGAGCGGACTGGCCGCGGCGCTCTCCTGGCCGTAGAGTTCGCGCCCGGCGTAATACAGGCCCATCAACGCCAGCGTGACCCAGAAGCCGCTGGCCAGGCGCATCGCTTCGTGCAGCGGCAGCAGCCAGCCGAAAACCTTGCCGGTCAGCGCAGCGGTCCAGTAATACAGCGGCGGTTCGTGGAAGGGGCGGCCGGCGAGGTCGGGCGACAGCCAGTCGCCGTAGTGCAGCATGTGCCAGGCGGTGCCGATGTGGATCGCGTCCTCGCCCTTCCAAGGGTCGCGGCCGAAGAGGCCAGCCAGCACGTAGAACGCCAGCATGGCCGCCAGCATCCAGCCGACCGGGGGCAGGCGGATGCCGCGACGGAGCAGGGCGCTGAACTCAGACATGGAAAGAGGATAGCCTA
>JAKLEE010000459.1 GCA_022703215.1 Spirochaetota bacterium
GGGTTCCTGACTGAGAATGGCGACGATGGCCGCGGCATCGACGAACATCGCTATTCACCCGACAATTCGTCGTAGACCGAGCGCGGCAAGGGTTTTCGTGCGCTGTCGCTCAGTTCGATGCCGAACTCGGCCCTGAGCCGCGCCGCCGTCTCGACCGGCGTTTCCCTGTTGCGCCGCCGCGCCAGCGCCTCGCGCATGCGCGCATCGCGCTCGGCCAGCGCCGCGTCGCGCTCGCCCTCGAGGGTCTGGCGCGCGGCCTCGATCTCGCGGCGCGCCTGCTCGGCCAGCTGGCGGGTCCTGCTGTCGGCAGCGCTGCGCTGCTCCTCCAGCGTGCGGGCCTGCTGTTCCGCGCGCGCCAGCAGCGCGTGAAAGTGCGCCCCTTCGGCCAGCAGGTGACGGCGCAAGGAGCGCTCGTGCATCGCGAAGATCTGCGCCACTTCCGCCTGAGTGCAGCGTCCGCCGAGGATGGCCTGAGGCAGCACGGCGTGCACCTGCTGCGCGAAGCTCATGCCGGCGTGCGCGCGCGCCTCGCGGATCTGTGCTTCCAGCACGACACGGCGCCCGGGGTCGGCGTCGGCAAGGGGCAGGTCGAGCAGGTC
>JAKLEE010000046.1 GCA_022703215.1 Spirochaetota bacterium
AGCTCTGGACGGCGCGCATCGGCGCCGCGGCCGCCAGCCTGCTCGGCGTCGCGCCGGCGGACTTCCCCGAGGACTGGGAAGTCCACATCGTCAGCTCCAACACGCACTCCGTCTCCAACTGCCTCAACCCCTACTTCCGCGAGCGGCGCTCCGACATCCTCGCCTGGGCGGATCGCGCCGGCCTCCGCACGGATGGCTGGACCGAGCCGGAGGACGAGGTCTACCACCTGGCGCGGCGCTGGTTCGAGTCCGAGCGCGGGGCGTCCGCCGAGCTGGCCCGCCATGAGGCGCGGTACGGCATCGAGCGGGCCAGCGAATCGGTGACCACGGGGATACAGGCCCAGATCATCGATCTCGGGAAGCTCCGCGGCGCCGCGATCGATCCCCTGGTGCGCGACGGAGGGGACGGGCGGGCGCGTCGCGTCGTGGTCAACGTCGACTACGCCTTCGGCGAACAGGCGGAGGAGATCATGAAGAACCTCCTCATGCTCTTCGGCCGCAACGTGCGGAGCGTCAACGTGCTCGGCAAGGCCGGCGGCCTCGCGGCGGGCCGCGGAGACGTCATACTGCCGACCGCCTTCGTCGAGCAGCGCGGCGACGCCTTCATGCCGATCGCGTGGAACCCGTCCGCATCCCAGGCCGCGCTCCGCGCCGCGTTGCCCGACCGGCGCGTGGTTTGCGGCCCCCTGCTCACGGTGGCGGGCACGCTGCTCCAGAACCGCATGATGCTGAACTTCTACCGCCGGCTCTGGGAATGTGTCGGGCTCGAGATGGAGGGCATCTGGTACCTTCGGGCCCTGACCGAGGGCGCCCAGCTGGGCGTGCTCCGGCCGGACGTGGCGCAGCGCTTCTACTATTACGTTTCTGACGCGCCACTGGACCGCGGTTCGACGCTGGCCGCCCGCATGGGACCGCTCGAGGGCCTGCCGCCGCTCTATGCCATCACGCGAGAGGTGCTCACGCGCATCCTGACGGATCCGGCCGGAGGCGAGGGCACGCGAGCCGCCTCGCCGGGAAGCGCAGAACTCGAAGGGGGGATGGCGCGGTGAGCCCGCCCTTCCTGGCGTTCGTCCTTGAGCCGTCCGGCGGCTTCCGGCTCGAAATCGGCCGCGGCCGGAAGGGTGCGGTCGAAGATCCGGGGCGAGAGAGCCCGGCGCGCCGCTCCGTCCTCGAGAGCCCCCTCCTCGAATCCTACGCCTTCGGGGGCTTTTCCTGGGACCCGATCGATGCGCTCGCGGAAACGCTCGCCCGGATGGACGCTGAGCTTCGCGCCCTTTCCGCCGAGGAACGCGTGCGATGCTCCCGGGACGCGGCGCCGCTCGCGCTGTGGCGCCGCCTCGAACTCGACCTTGCGCGCTTCGCCCGCGATCCGCTGGTCCGCGGGGCCTGCGACGCGGCGGCGGGGACGGAGGAGCTCGCCCGCTTCGCGGCGCTGAACGGGCTGTGGCGCGCCCTGCACCGCGCCATCGTCCCCGCAGGCCTGGTTCCGGGGCGCTGGAAGCGCTGGCTGGACGGCGCGCCCTACGCGGCGCCGCTCCGCGCAGGAAGCGCCCGGCGCGCGGAGGCAATGTTCGGCCGCGTCGACCGGACGTTCCGGGCCAGCAGGGAAGGCGAGGCGCCATACGTTGCGCCCGACCGTTTTTCGGGCGATACTGCATCGAGGCAGTCCCCGACATGATCGAGAGAATCGGCGCTTCAGTACGCGAAAAGGCCTCGAGCTTCCTCTACGCCCTCGCCTTCTTCGGGCGGGTGATCGACCGTTCGTTGCGTTTCTTCCGCAGGCGCCAGGTCGGCTACAAGGTGCTCGTGTTCCAGATACTCTTCACGGGCGTGGAGGCCCTGCTGGTCAACGCCGTCATGGCCATGGCCATCGGCGCCGCCATCATCGTCATCGGCTCATCACTCCTGCCGCAGTTCGGGCAGTCGCGGCTCATGTACGACATCATGGTCATCGTCATCACGAAGGAGCTCGGGCCGCTCCTGACCGCCTTCATCGTCATCGCGCGCTCGGGCACCGCCATCGCGACCGAGCTTGCGGGCATGGTGGTCGGCCATGAGATCGAGGCCTATATCTCCGTCGGCGTCGACCCGATCTCCTTCCTCGTGGTGCCCCGCGTGCTCGGCATGGTTTCCTCGCTCGTGCTCCTGTCCATCTATTTCAACCTCTTCGGGCTGCTCGGCTCGTTCCTCGTGGTGCAGCTCATCAAGCCGATCGCCTTCGCCGAGTACTTCCAGTCGCTGCTCGCGGCGCTTGCGCCCGGCGACATCCTCTCCGGCATGGCCAAGAGCCTGGTGTTCGGCGTCATCGTCTCCACCGTGGCGAGCTACCAGGGCTTCTCGGTCGGCCGCGCCAGCACCGAGATTCCCGTGGCGGGCATCAAGGCCGTCGGACAGAGCTTCGTACTCTGCATCTTCGCCGACGTGCTCATTACCCTGGCGCAGTACGCATGAACGCCGATACCCGCAGCGCCCCGCTCCTGGAGCTTCGCGGCATCAGCGCCTCGAGCGGCGGCTCCGAGATCCTCGAGGACGTATCCTTGTCGATCGAGCGGGGCGAGCGGATCGCGGTCATGGGACCGTCCGGGTCCGGCAAGAGCACCCTGCTCAAGGTGGCGGCCGGACTCGAACCGGCGGGATCGGGGCACGCCTTTTTCGACGGCCGGGACATCGCGACGCTCGGGCAGCGGGACGAGCTGGACTTCCGGAAGCGGGCCAGTTTCGGGTTCCAGGACGGCGCGCTCTGGGAAAACCAGACGGTGCTCAACAACCTCGCGTTGCCCTTGCGGATCCATCGGCCACAACTGTCGGAATCCGATATCGCCGAACGCTCGCGCGCGCTGCTCTCGAGACTCGGCTTCACCGATTCCCTCGGAGTCCGGCCAGCCACCCTCTCGATGGGCGAGCGCAAGATCGTCTCGATCGCGCGGGCCCTGGTACTGGATCCGGAGCTCGTCTTCCTGGACGACCCGACGGGGCACCTGGACGAGGACGCGCGCGACCGGCTCTACTCCGTCGTCGACGCGCTCGTGCGCAAGGGAACGACCATCGTGGCGGTGACCAACAACACGGGGTTCGTGCGGCGCTTCGCGCTGCGGCTGGTGGTCGTGGCGAACGGCCGCGTGACCTACGACGCGCCGATGGCCGTCGCGATGGCGGCGGAAGGCATCGAGACCGCGGCGCGATCGGTGGTCGCCCGCCTCAAGCGCTACGCCGAGCGTGACCGGCTCGACGAAATCGAGGAGAAACGATGAAATTCAGGATGCGGCACGCCGACCGGATCGTCGGGGTCTTCACCCTGCTGGCCTTCGTCCTGCTGGTGGGCGTGCTCATACTCATGGGGGCGAACCAGCGCTGGTTCTCGAAGAACTACACCTACTTCGCCCAGTTCCCGACCGCCGGATCGGTGCAGCCGGGTACCGCCATACTCCACAAGGGCTTCCAGGTCGGCACCATACGGAGGGTCTCGCTGAACGAGGCCGGGTCGGTGGACGCCGAGTTCTCGATCCAGGACTCCTACATCCATCTCATGCGGACGCATTCGCTCCTCGAGCTGGTGACTTTGCCCCTCGGGCTCGGCAGCCAGCTGCTCCTGCACGCCGGCCGGAGCCTCGAGCCGCTGCCCGAGGAATCCTTCGTGCCGACCGCCGCCACCGTGGAGGGGCAGGACCTGATCGAGCTCGAGCTGGTCGACATCCCGCCGAAGGACGACACGATCACGCGCCTGCTCTCGAACGTGAACCCGCTGCTCGAGGCGACCTCGAAGACGGTGACCACGCTGAACCGGACGCTCACCGAGCTCAACCGGGCGCTGGCCGGGCAGAGCGAAGGCCCGCTCGGCGACATCATCTCGGACGCCTCCGCTGCCGTCGCCCGGCTGCCGCCCACGCTCGACGGCATCAACGAGATGGTCGTGGAAGCGCGCGACTCCGCCGTGGCCCTGCTCGACTCGGCCAACGCGATCGCGGACAACCTCGAGACCATGTCCGCCTCGTTCGCGGATCCGACCGGGCTCGTGCCGAAGCTGCTCGACCCGAAGGGTTCGCTCGCGACCTTCCTCGACGACAAGAACGCCCTCTACAACCGTGTCATGACCATGCTCGTGGAGGCGGAGCGCTCGGTGCGCTCGCTCCGGGAAATCTCCGCGTCGCTGTCCGCCGAGATGCCGAAGCTGGCGGTGGTGCTCGAGGAGGGGAAGACCGCGCTCGTTTCGGCGCAGGACGTGCTCGAGGGCCTCAAGAACAATCCGCTGCTCAAGGGCGGCATCACCGAGCGCGAAGAGCAGGATTCGCTCTACTCCAGCATGCGCGAAGGAGCCTTCGAATGATCGGGAAACCCGGAGCGCGCCGCGCTGCCGCGCGCGTCGCGACGCGCGCGCGGGCGCTTGGCCCCGCGCTGCTGGCCGTCGCCCTGGCGCTGGCCTCCTGTTCGAGCGCGCCGAAGACCAACACCATCGTGGTCGAGGCGAAGAATCGCGCGGCGGAGTACGCCGAGCTCGGCAATTCCTTCCTGGCGCGCGGGCGGCTCGAGGAGGCGCTCTCCTTCCACGAACAGGCGCTCCGCGAGAACCGTTCCGTGGACAACGTCGAGGGCATCGCGGCCAGCCTCAATTCGATAGGACGCATCTACATCGCCGCGGGAATGCTCGAGCGTGCGGAAACCGAGCTGCGCGACGCGCTCGAATACGGCCGCATCGCGGGCTCCGACGCCCAGCGCGCCCTCTCTCTGGCCAATCTCGGCGAGGTCCGGTGGCTGTCGGGCGGGGCGGACGCGGCCCTGGAGCTTTTCGAGGAGGCTTTGCCCCTCTCCGCGCGCGACGACGCCGTGCGCGCCATCGTCCTCCATGACCGCGCCGTGGTGCTGCGCGCGCTCGGTCGCAAGGCCGAGGCGCGCGTCGATTTCATGGCCGCCCAGGGCATCAACCAGAAGCTGTCGCGCTGGACCGAGCTGGCCGCCAACTGGTACGCGCTCGCCGGCCTCTCCCGTTCGGAGGGCCTGCTCGAGGACGCCCTGGCCTGGGCGGAGAAGGCCCTGGAGGCGGACAAGCGGGCCGAGCATTCTCCGGGCATCGCGGCGGACCTCGAGGCCTCGGGTACGATCCTGAGGGAGCTCGGACGGAAGGAAGAAGCGTACGACCGCTTCCGTCGCGCCTTCGACGTCTGGCTGGCGGCCGAGAACCGGGACGGTACGCGACGGGCGCTCGACGCCCTGGCCTCGCTGGCAGACGAGCTCGGACAGGCCTCCGAGGCGGCCAAGTGGCGTTCCCTGCTGGCAAGCCTGGGGGATGACGCCGACTGAGGTGGGGCGCCGGCCGGCGCCCCGCCGGAATCAGCCTATGGTGGTGCCGGTGAAGGGCTCGCCGTCGAGGATCGCGCGCAGGTTCGCGAGATCGCGCCCGGCCGCGCAAACGACCTTGAGTCCGAGGCTCTCCGCCCGCTTCGAGGCCACGGGATCGAACGGGACGTTCTTGCCGGGCGTCCACTCGTCGCCGACCATGGCCCGGAATTCTTTCCAGCCGATCGCGTCGATCGGCCTGGCCGCCGGATCCAGCCGAGGGTCGGCGGTGTACACCTTGGCGATGTTGGAAAGGTTGGCGACAGTGTCGGCGCCGAAGGCCTCGGCCAGGACCACGGCGTCGAAATCCGTGGAGAACCCGGGCTTCCAGCCGGCGGCGACCAGGACCCTGCCCGTGAAGACCGAGACCGCGGTCGGATCCTGCACCACCTCGTGGGGCGCGAGCTCGCCGAAGGCGGCCTTCACGAGCTGGGCGTTGAGGCGGGTGGCCATGATGCCGATCCAGTCCTGCGCGTCGGAGTCGGGCGCGTCGACGGCGCCGCGGTAGGCCGCCTGCCAGGCGCGGGCCGGTCCGCCGCCGCCGACCACGACGACGAGCCTGCGGTCGGCCTCCGCGGCGAGCCATTCTCGGCAGAGCGCGACGAGCGACTTGAGGAAGGCCGCGTCGGGGCCTTCCGGGGCGACTATCGAGCCGCCGAGCGACAATACCTTGGTCATGCGGCCAGTATAGCAGGACGCCGCCCGAACGCGAAAGCGTCATCGGGCGGCGTCGGAGCGTACGAGCGGTGCGTTTACGGCTTGCCGAAGAACGAATCCGCGTCGCCGAAGAACGAGCCCCCTGAGTCGCCGAACAGGCTGGTCTCCGAGCGCAGGTTGTACAGCTTCTCGGCGTAGCGGTAGAGGGCCACGCGCTTTCCGAGCGCGTCGCGCTCGTCCCTGATCCGCCTGAGGAACTCGCCGACCGTCAGGCCCGGGCGGATGAGCTCTCGCTCGAGGCTCGTGCCGCGGACTATGGCGTCGATCTCGTCGAGGCGGTAATAGATGCGCTCGAACATGAACAGGGCCTTGCGCGCCTCGAGCATGGGACCGTCGACTTCCTTTTTCTCGCGCATGGTCGTGGCCGAGCGCGGGTTGACCGCCGCTCCCGCGCGATCCTCGTCCATCCATTTCTTGAGGGCCGCGCTGCGCTGGATGGGCTCGAAGGCCGAGTCGAAACGCTTTTTAAGGTCGTCATAGCGGGCCGCGTAGTCGTCGAGGAACTTGACCGCGCCGCCCTTGAACACCTCGATCTCGTCGGCCATCCAGCGGCGGGCGAAATCCTCTCCGCTCGATATGGCGACCGGCAGCACCTTGAGCCGCTGGCCCGCCTTCCGTTCGGCCGCGCGCCCCGCGGGCACGTCGACCTTTCCGGTCTCGTCCTCCACGAACACGGCGCCTTCGAGGCAGAACACCGAGATGGAGCCGTTGACCGAGGTGAGGACGCCGTACTCGGTGCCGCGCACGCCGGCGGTGGCGACCGCGGTCTGGACGCTCATGCTCGGCGTGCCTGCCAGCTTGGAGACCTTGCTGGCGATCTGACCGGCCATGAGCTCGAGCGTGGTCTTCTGCGAGCCCGCCTTCGGATCGAGCCGGATATAGACCGCGGACTTGGGCTTCACGGTGATGGTGCCCCGCATGCCCGTGGTCTTGTCCATGGCGATGATGAGGGTGCCGTCCGGGCCGGTCTTGACGAAATCGTCGGGACGGATGGCGTCGCCGAAATTCGGGTCGCTCATGGCCTTGCCCGCGCGCGTGATCGTCACGGAGCCTTCGACGTAATCGATGACGCCGAAGGGAGCCGCGGCGGGTGCCGTCGCGGCCAAGGCGAGAACGGCGAGCGCCATGACGGCTGCGAAAAGGGCGAGGACGGGACTCTTCACGTTCGACTCCCCGCCGCGCGGAGAGGACCGCGCGGCTGTATCTGCAATCTCCGGAAAGTATACCGCACGGGAAACAGGCTTTCGAGCTTCCCGTTACACTGCGCGCCAGGGTTACTAGAAGGCGAGTCCGAGAACCAGGCGCGGCCTCGCGATCCACTCGATGCCGAAGGTTTCGCCCGACCAGGTCGGCATGAGAGGATCCTGCCAGCGTCCGTCCGTCGCCGCGAGGCCTGGAAGGTCGACATCCACCCGTGCGCCGGCCCAGGCCTTGAAGGGACCCAGGCTTCCGCCGGCCGTCAGGCCTATGCTCGGGTATGGGGCGAAAGCGCGCCAGAGCGCGAGCAAGTCGCCCGAATCGAGCGCTCCCGCCGCCCCGTCCGTTAAGGCTTCGTCGACGACGCGCTCGCCCGAGAGATCGAGGTCGATCCAGGAGCTCCGCCCGAGTTCGAGGCGGGTGCCGAGCCCGACGGACAGGGCGAGCTTCGAGTCCCATGCCTCGGGCAGGTTCTCGATGGGGGCGCTGAGGCGGACAAGGGAGAACAGGGACTTCGTGCCGTTGCGCCAGACCAGGCTGGCTATATCGGACGAGGGCGCGTACTCGACGCCGATCTCGTTGACGCCGTCGCCGATGATGTTGACGAGTCCGATCGCGACGCCGTCGAGGCTGTCGGCGACGTTTATGGGGGCTATCATGAACCCCTCGGCATGACCGGCGATGTTGAAGACGCCGGCCAGCTGCGTGCCCTCGAGGTTCCCGGCGATGTTGAAGACGCCCGCGCCCTGGAAACCCTCGACATCGTCCGCGATGTTGAAGACGCCGGCGCCCTGGAAGCCTTCTGCCGCGCTTGCGATGTTGAAGACGCCGGCCCCCTGGAAGCCTTCGACGCTTCCGCCCGCGATGTTGAACACGCCGGCGGCCTGGAAGCCCTCGAGGGAGCCGCCCGCGATATTGAAGACGCCCGAGAGCTGGAAGCCTTCAACGCTTCCTTCGGCCAGCGAAAAGACCGACGAGGCCTGTATGCCCTCGACGCTCCGCACGAGCGAGCCGATGCCGCCGAAGGCCAAGGACGCGTCCACCGAGCCGAAGGGAATGCCGACGCCGGGCACCCAGTTGAAGACGAGGGGCCAGCGGCCGGCGTCGAGCTCCGCGGGGTAGCTTTCCCCCGACTCCGCCGGATCGGGGGCTTCGACGACGATGATGACCGTCGTTCCTCCGTCGTCGCCTGTTCCGTCGTCCGGAGCGGTGCCGCCCGTGGCGTCCAGGTATTCCTGGCGGGCTTTTTCGAGTACTTCGTCCGCGTCCTGCGCGACGAGCGCGATTGCCGTCGCGGCCAGCAGGGCCGCGAGCGCGAAAACGATGCGTTTCATGACTGTACTCCCCTTCGGGCGAGCCGAAATCGTGCCCCCTGACGGGGCGCACGCTCAAACAACATAACGCTAAAAAGCCCGGAATACACGGGATCGCCGCGATTGACAGGCATATCTCCAAAACCGTAGAATCGTCGCATCCTCCTTCAGGGCGACGAGGCACGATGAACTACTCTGACCCGACCAAGCTCGGCATTCTGGCTTGCCCCGGCGGCGAAGCGTTCGCGGAATCGGTTGCCCGCAAGCTCTCGTCGATCTATCGCCGCCGCTTCGACCGGAAGTCACTCGTGCTCGGCGAGCGCTACCATATTTCGCGGGAGCTCGTGACCCGCAAGATCAATTTCGACTTCGACATCTCGTCCGAACTGCTCTACATCCCCGGGGACGTCAACCAGTACCGCAGCCCCCGCTTCCGCATCGACGCCCGCTTCACCATGTTCGCCAACGGCGAGATAAAGACCGAGATCGTCGACTCCGTGCGCGGCAAGGACGTCTACATAGTCCAGGACGTCGAGAACCACCTGCCCATCAAGTTCAACGGGGGAAGCGACGAGCGCGTCCTCTCGATCAACGACCACATATTCGCCCTGCTCTCCGCCGTCGACGCCGCCACCCAGGCCGGCGCCGGCCGCATCACACTGGTGCTGCCCACCTACCCCTACTCGCGTCAGCACAAGAAGAAGGGCCGCGAGGGGCTCACCGCCGCGCGCTTCGGGCAGATAATGGAATTCCTCGGGGTCGCGCGCATCATCACCCTGGACATCCACAGCCGCGAGATCGAGAACTGCTTCAACCGCACCCGCCTCGAGAACCTCCACGCCAGCTACCAGGTCATCCAGAAGCTGGCCGACATCATCGACGTGAACGATGACGACCTGGTCGTGGTCTCGCCGGACACCGGCGCGGTCGACCGCAACAAGTTCTACGCCAGCACGCTGCAGAAGCCGCTCGCCCTGCTCTACAAGGAGCGCGACTACTCGAAGGTGACGAAGAGCGCCAACGACTCGAACATCACCGACATGAAGCTGCTCGGCGACGTAAACGGCAAGATCGTCTTCATGGCCGACGACATGCTCGGCACGGGCGGCACCCTGCTCAAGGCCATGAAGTTCCTCCGCGCCCAGGGCGCCAAGCAGGTGATCTGCGCCGTCAGCCTGCCCTTCTTCTCGGGCAGCGCCATCGACGATTTCGACGCGGCCTTCCGCGAGGGCAGCTTCACGCGCATCATCGGCACCAACGCGGTCAACCACGACGATCTGCTCAAGAAGGAATGGTACATCCAGGCGGACGTGACCACGCTCTTCGCGCAGATCATCAGCCTGCTGCACCACAACCGCTCGCTTTCGCCCATGCTCGACAACCGCGACCTGATCGCGAAGCGCATCCGGCGCTCGCAGCAGAAGAACGCCTCGGCCCAGGGCGAGCTCATCCAGGCCGAGGACCTGCCGGTCGAGCCGGCCTGAAGCCGCCCGAGCTTGAAGGTCTTCTTCCTGCCGGAACGGCCGCGGGCCCTCCTCTTCGACATCGACGGCACCCTCTACGACAACGACCGCTACGCCCGCTTCCAGGTCGAGGTGCTGGTGGAGGAGCTCGCGCGCGTCCGCGGCCGGCCGCTCGAGGACGTCCGCGCCGAGGTGGAGCGCGCGCGCCGCGAGCTCGGCGCGCGCGAAGGCCGGGAGACCACCAGCCTCGGCAACGCCATGGCCGCGCTCGGCGTGGACCTGGCCACGAGCGTGGCCTGGCGCGAGCGCCTGATCGAACCCGCCTCGTGGCTCGGGCGGGACGCCAGGCTCGACGAGGCGCTCGCCCGGCTCGCGGAGCGCTTCAAGCTGGCCGCCGTGACCAACAATCCCCGCCTCGTAGCCGGGAAGGGGCTCGCGGCGCTCGGCGTCGCGGAGCGCTTCGCGGTGGTCATCGGACTCGACGACACCTTCCGCTCGAAACCCGCCCGCGAACCCTTCGAGCTGGCGGCCCGTTTGCTCGGTGTGGCCTTGTCGGAATGCGTCTCCATCGGCGACCGCCACGACGTGGACCTGGCAGTACCCCTTGAACTCGGCATGGGCGGGATACTCGTGGACGGGGCTTCGGACGTGTATCGGCTCCCTGCGCTTCTCGTCGGCTGAGCAGCGTCGGCCGTCGGCGGGAATTCGTCCCGAATCGGGGCGCTCCGGGTATTCCGAATCCCGGCGGGGCGTTATGCTGTAAGCATACCGAAGCGCCCGAGGAGGGGAAGTGAGACCGAATCAGTACTCAAGCGCCAAGCGCCACAAGGAACTCGAGAAGCAGAAGAAGAAGGAAGAGAAGCTCCAGAAGAAGAAGGAGCGGAAGGCCGCCATCGAGGCGGGCCTTATCGACGCGGACGGAAACCCGCTCGACGCCGACGGCAACATAATTCCCCCCGACTCCGACGACGACGAGCCGGACGAAGCGGGCGACGAGTCCTAGAGCCCGGGGCCGGACGCGATCCCTCCCGTGGGCGAGGGATCCTGAGTCCGACGGCATTCACGGTCCGGCCAGCTCCGCGAGCGCCCAGCTCGCGAGCGCGTCGCCGAGCCGATCCAGTTCATCTTCGGACAAGCCCGCGGGCAGGTCTCGCTTGGTGTGATAGTCCGCCGTATCGTACTCGGTGATCGAGGCGGCGCTGGCCCCTGCCATCGAGAACGGCGTGTGGTCGAGGTTCCGCACCGGCGCCTCGTGCGCGGAGCGGAAGCCCGCCGCCTCCAGCGCCGCGACCAACGCACGGGCCAGCCTCGAGCCGGCCGGGTCGCCGAGCGAGTAGACCGAGACCGGCAGATCGGCCCGCGATCCCAGCATGTCGAGGTTCAGGACCGTGACGCCCGCGAGGGGGAAGTCCGGCGCGCGCGCGAAGGCGGTCGATCCCGACAGGTTCACTTCCTCCCCGTCCAGCAACAGCACCGCGAGGTCCGCGCCCGGCAACGCGGCCGCGAGGGCCGCGCCGAGCGCGACCGCCATGGCCGCGCCCGTGGCGTTGTCCAGGGCGCCGGGGAAGTACGAGCCGTCCCGGTCCGCGCCGACATGGTCGTAATGGGCGCAGACGACGAGGCGCGGCGCGGCCCCTCCGCCGTCGCCGTCGCGCGTGGCCACCACGTTGCGGCCCATGGCGTCGACGAAACGCAGCGGGCTTTCGATCCGCAGCCTCGTGCCCGGCGCCGACGCCGCGAGCCGCGCGAAGGCCCCGCCCGAGACGCCGATCTTGACGAAACCCTGTTTCGGCACGACGAGCGTGCCGGGCGCCTGGCCGGCCCAGAGCGGGCGCCTCGCGGGATCCGTCCCGACAAGCTCGACGACGAGGCCGGCGGCGCCGCGTGCGGCATAGGATGCGTCGTCCTCCGGATCAGACAGGCGGCCCGGGACGAGCAGGATGGACCCGCGCGGGAAGGGCGCGCCCGGATCCGACACGAGGAAGAGCGGGCCTTCCGCCGGGCCGCCCTCGTAGCCGCCGCGGGCGATCTCCCGGAAATCCTCCCGCCATGCGAAGCCTTCCGTCGAGCCGTCGGGCGCCACCGTCTCGAGCGCGGCGTTTCCGGCGTTGACCGGCACCCGTTCGGGGAAGTCCCGGAAGGCGACCTCGAATCCGGCCTCGCGGAGCCGTCCGGCAAGCAGTTCCGCCGCCAGGGCGCCGCCCGGCGAGCCCAGGGCGCGTCCGGCATGGGCGGGGCCGGCGAGCTCGGTCGCGAGCGCGAGCACGGCGGCGCCGTCGATATCCGCGGCGGCGGCCGGGCCGTGCGAAGGCGCGCAGGCGCAGGCCGCGGCGATGGAGGCGACGAGAGTCGGCAGGGCCGGCGATGCGCGGCGGCCGCGCCCGATATTCCTTTTCATGGCCTGAATCATGAAGCGTCGGCCTCCCGCAGTCGAGCCTCGGGATGCCCGAAACTATCCGCCGGCGGGTGATGGGGCGACCCGCTCCCTTTTTTCCTCCCGGAGCCGTCGAATCGAGCTTAGTATCCTCCCCGAGGAGGAACCCATGTCGGTAAACCTGAAGCAACTCGCGGGAGAGATCGCGCCGCCCGGCGCCGAGTGGTGCGGCTTGCGTCGCGTGCGCCTTTCCGCGCGCGCGGTGCAGGCGAAGGACGGACGCTTCGACCTGGCCTATGACTACGTCGACGAAGGCTGCATGGTCGAGGTGCTCTACCGCGGGCAGTTCGGCTACGCCGCCGTCGCCTCGCTCGATTCCGGGGCGCTCTCTCGCGCGGCCTTGAGGGCCCTCGAGCTGGCGCGCGTCGGATCGGCCCGGCCCGTCCACGCCTTCGACCGCTCGGTCCGTCCCGACACGGTCGTGAAGTGGGAGACCCGTCGTGCGCCCGGCCGCCTGCCCGGTTCCGACGAGCTTTGCGCCTTCGCCATCGACGCGACGCGCGCCATGCGCTCCTCGGAGAAGATCGTCCGATCGGACTTCCTCTTCGAGCTCCGCGACGAGGAGATGGAATACGCCTCCACCTCCGGCGCCGCCATCGCCCAGCTCAAGCACGTCATCGGGTACAACGCCACCGCGGTCGCCCGCGAGGGAAGCCTGACCCAGCGCCGCACCCTGAACGGCCCCAGGGGCCGCACCCTGCAGGGCGGCGCCGAGCTGCTCGACTTCCCGGCCATGAAAGACGAGGCCCTGATGGCGGCGGCGCAGGCGGTGGAGCTGCTTTCCGCGCCAGAGTGCCCGTCCGACCGGCGCGATCTGGTGCTGGCGCCGGACCAGATGATGCTGCAGATCCACGAATCGGTCGGCCACCCGATCGAGCTGGACCGCATCCTCGGCGACGAACGCAACTTCGCCGGCTCGAGCTTCGTCCGGCTCGAGGACTTGGGCACCCTCCGTTACGGGTCGGAGCTCATGAACATATCGTTCGATCCGGGCGTGGAGAGCGAGCCCGCCTCGTACGCCGCGGACGACATCGGCAACCCCGCGCGCAAGGAGCTCCTTATCGATAAAGGCATCCTCGTACGCGCTCTCGGCTCGCTCGAGAGCCAGGCGCGTTCCGGCAAGGCCGGCGTCGCGAACCAGCGCGCCCAGCTCTGGTTCCGCGCGCCCATCGACCGCATGGCCAACCTGAACCTCGAGCCCGGCGCGTCATCGCTGGACGAGATCATCGGCTCGGTGGAGAAGGGTGTGTGGATGGAAGCCAACCGCTCCTGGTCCATAGACGACTACCGCAACAAGTTCCAGTTCGGCTGCGAGTACGGCCGGCTCATCGAGAACGGCAAGTTGGGGAAGGTGGTGCGCAACCCCAACTACCGGGGCGTCTCGTCCGGCTTCTGGCGCAGCCTCTTCAAGGTCGGCGACGCGTCGACTTTCCGGGTCTACGGCACGCCCAACTGCGGCAAGGGCGAACCCAACCAGGTCATCACCGTCGGACACGCGAGCCCGGTCTGCGCGTTCCGCGACGTCGAGGTGTTCGGAGGCGAGGCATGAGCGCGAAGAAGGACTTGGAAGCCCGCTTCGGCCGGGCCTGCGACGCGCTTTTCGGCGCCCTGAAGGGCGGCGAGGCCTTGGCCGTCGAATTCGGCGGGGAGGACTCGACCTTCCTCCGCTTCAACCACGGCAAGGTCCGGCAGCTCGGCTCCGTCGAGCGCGTCGACCTGAGCCTGCGTTTCTACGCGAACGGCCGCACCCTCGGTTCCGGCGCCAACCTCTCCGGCGACGCGGACGCCGACGCGAAAGCCTGCGCCGACCTGGTCGCGAAGCTCCGCGAACGGGCAGCCCTCCTCCCCGAGGATCCCTACCAGGTGCTCCCCGCCGCGACGGGAAATTCCCGCGAGGAATTCTCCGGCCGCATGCCGGACGCCTCCCGCCTGGTGGAGGAAGTGCTCGAGCCCGGCGACGCCCTCGAGCGCGCGGGCGCCGATTTCGTCGGCCTCCACGCCCAAGGCCCGGTCTGCCGCGGCGCCGCGGCCAGTTCCGGGGCCCGCCACTGGTTCGCCACGGAGATCTTCGCCACCGACTGGTCGGCTTGCCTGCCGAACGGCAAGGCCGTGAAATCCTGCTACGCGGGCCGCGAGTGGGACGGGGCCGAATGGCGCCGCCAACTCACCGCGGAGCTGCCCCGCCTCGAGGCCCTGAACCGCCCGGAGCGCATCCTGCCGCCCGGCGCCTATCGCGTCTGGCTCTCGCCCGACGCGGTGGATGCCTTCGTGCCATTCTTTTCGCGCATGGGACTCTCCGAGCGCGCCTACCGCGAAGGCTCGAGCGCCTGGGCCGCCCTCCGCGACGGCCGCAAGACGCTCGCGGCGAAATTCTCGCTTGCCCAGGATTTCTCGCTCGGCGCGGAGCCGCGCTTCAATGAACTCGGCGAGCTCGCGCCGGAGCGGCTGTCACTCGTCGAGGCAGGAAAATTCGCCAACGCCATCGTCTCGTCCCGCTCGGCCAAGCAGTACGGCGCCGTCCCGAACGCGGCCCCCGATTGGGAAGGCGTCCGCTC
>JAKLEE010000460.1 GCA_022703215.1 Spirochaetota bacterium
GACCTTGTCCATGACCTCACGCCTGTGGTCGCCTACCATGCGGATGCCACCGGAACCCGTCATCGCTCGTACCTGCCCAACGTGGCGCGCAAGCCCTCATTGCGCAGCAGACCGTCAAGCGCCTCGACGCTGAGGACGCGGTACTTGCGTCCGCCCACCGTCACGCGGTCGCCTGTGGCGATGGACACATCACCACGGAGATAGAGGGTCGCCTCGGCGGCCTGCACCTCGTCAGCCGTCAGACGCACGAGACGATGTGTCCGCTCGACACGCGCCGGACAGGTGACGGCAGGCTCATAGACAGGACCGACGGAACTCTCGCCGCCATACGGCTCGATGCTCACGGTCTCTCTCAGCAGGGCGGTCGGGATCACAGCAGCATCGCTTTCCGGAGGATGCGCAGCGCCTGCGGAGCAAGCACCGGAGGCCGCTTGCCGGAGACGCCGCCGATGCTCACGGTGGTGCCGGCCAGCCCGTCGATATCGTGTTCCTCGCCGGTCTCAGTCCAGAAGCGAACCTGCGCACAGGCTGCCTCACGCAGCGCCGTCGCGTCCTCAACGTCGAGAGGCAACCCGTCTTCTTCGAGAGGGAAGTGTCG
>JAKLEE010000461.1 GCA_022703215.1 Spirochaetota bacterium
TTCGTCGTGGACGCCGTCCGCTACCTCTGGCTCAACCAGGGCCTGGGCGGGCTGTTCTCCACCGCGCCGTTCTACAATCCGCAGACCTTCGACCTGCGCGCCATCGGCACGGCGACCTCGCTGGCCGCCCTGACCTACATCGGCTTCGACGGCATCACCACCCTGGCCGAGGATGTCAAGGAGCCCAAGCGCACCGTGCCGTTGGCGGTGGTGCTGGTCTGCTTGATCATCGGCCTGTGCGTCGGCACGCAGGTTTACCTGGCCCAGCGCGTCTGGCCGGATTACATGACCTTCCAGACCCCGGAAACCGCCTTCTTCGACGTGTGCGGCCTCGTCGGCGGGCGCCTTCTGCTCAATGGGATGGCGATTCTGATGGCGGTCGCTTGCCTGGGCAGCGCGCTCACCGGGCAGGTCGGCGCTGCGCGCGTCCTGTTCGGCATGGGGCGCGACGGCGCCCTGCCGCGCTTCTTCGCCCGGCTCAACCGCCGCGACAACCCGGTGCTCAACATCTGGCTCATCGGCGCGCTCGCCCTGATCGGCGCGCTCGCCCTCAATTATGAGAAAGCCGCCACCCTGATCAACTTCGGCGCG
>JAKLEE010000462.1 GCA_022703215.1 Spirochaetota bacterium
GCTCTTCATCCGCTTCGACGAGGCCGAGGAGGCCTGGCGCATCGTGGACGCCTTCCGCGCCGCCTGGGACTCGGGCCCGCCGGGCGAGCTCGTCGAATACCCGGCCGGAAGCGAGGGCCCCTCGCTCGCGGCGCTCGCCGTACCCGCGGCGCCTGCCCGCAACGGCCGCCCGGTCGAGGCGCGCGCCCCGGAAGGCCGCGCGTGAACCTGGTCCGCCTTGCCGACGAGCGCGCCTGGATCGAGGCCATCGCCGCGGACTTCCTCGAGGCCTGCGCCGCCGTGCCCGCGGAGCGGCCGCTCGAGGCGGCGCTCTCCGGCGGCTCGACGCCCGAACCGGCCTACCGGGCGCTCGCGGCCCTTCCGCTGCGCCGCCCCGTGCGCCTCCGCCCCGGCGACGAGCGCCTCGTGCCGGCGCGATCCCCCGACCGCAATGGCGCCATGATCGCGCGCGCCTTTTCGGCATGCGCCTGGCGCCCCGCGCCGGAGTTCCGCCCCTGGCCCGAGGGCTCCGACGGCGACGCCGTCGCCGCGGCCTTCGCGGCCGCCCTCGCCGCCGAGCTGCCGCGCGACGCCTCGGGGCTCCCCCGCTTC
>JAKLEE010000463.1 GCA_022703215.1 Spirochaetota bacterium
CTGCGATCACTCGCAAACGAGAGAGTCCTTGGGGCACACGGTCACTTGCGGGTTGTGGGAGCAGTCCCAGTCCTCGCAGTCGAAGAAGCTGTCGCCGTCGTTGTCCTTGCCGTCCGAGCACTGCTTGTCCATCGTCGCCGCATCGGCGGCAGCGCTCTCCTGGCACGCCGTTCCACCCACCGACGTGTCGGGGTTCGTGACCTTCTCGCAGTTGCGATCCCCGCAGTCGATGTAGCCGTTGCCGTCGTTGTCCCGGCCGTCGTGGCACTTGTCCCACGTGATCTCGAGCTTGTCGGCGCAGTAGTCGATGACCGCCTGATCCTGGGACTTGGAGCAGGAGTAGTCCCCGCAGTCCCCGAACCCGTTGCCGTCGTTGTCCTTGCCGTCGGAGCACTTCGCGAGGTCCGTCTCCCCCACCTCGGCGCAGTAGGAGAGCACCTCCGGATCCGTGGACTTCGAGCAGGAGTAGTCCCCGCAGTCCGTGAAGCCGTTGCCGTCGTTGTCCTCACCATCCCGGCACTTCGCCAGCGTGTTCTCGCCGATGGAGGCGCAGTACTCGATCACGGCCGGGTCGGGCGACTTCGAGCAC
>JAKLEE010000464.1 GCA_022703215.1 Spirochaetota bacterium
TGCACACACCGCTGGAGGTCATCCTGCTCAAGGACAAATTCCGCTCCCGTCTGGTCAGCACTTTTGCCGATTTCTTCACCGAGGAAATCGGCCGCATGTGCGCTACCGAAAAAGTCTGAATCCATGCCCCGTCCGATTCGCGCTTCCATCGATCTGGAAGCCTTGCGTCAAAACTACGTTCTCGCTCGCAACAAGGCCGGTCAGGCCAAGGCTTACGCGGTGGTCAAGGCCAACGCCTACGGCCACGGTGCGCTGCGCTGTGCGCAGGCGCTGTGCGACGAGGCCGACGGCTTCGCGGTGGCCTTCCTCGGCGAGGCGCTCGAGCTGCGCACGGGCGGCATCGACGCCGCCATCCTGCTGCTCGAGGGCGTGTTCGACGTGGCGGAGCTCGCCGAGGTGGCGCGCCACCGCGTGTGGATGGTCGTCCACCACGAGGAGCAGCTGCGCATGCTGGAGCGCACGCTGAAGACCCACTTCACTTATGTGCGCGTGCCCGGTGGTGGCGACATCGGCAAGGCCCAGCTCATGTCCTTCCTGCACAAGCTGAAATCCGCCGATGTGGAGCACGAGGCGCTGGCCGACCTGT
>JAKLEE010000465.1 GCA_022703215.1 Spirochaetota bacterium
GCGCACCCGCGGCCTCGGCCGGTCACGCCGTCGCCGATTCTCCCGCCAGGCCGCGCTTGGCAAGCATGGCCTCGACCTTCGGATCGCGCCCGCGGAATGCACGGAAGGCCGCGCCGGGTTCCAGCGTATTGCCCGCCGAGTAGACGAAGCGCTGCAGCCGCTCCGCCACCGCCGGATCGAACGGACTGCCGGCCTCGAGGAAGGCGTCGTAGCCGTCCGCATCCAGCACCTCGGCCCACATGTAGACGTAGTAGCCGGCGGCATAGCCGGAACTCGCGAACAGGTGCAGGAAGTGCGGCAGCCGGTGACGCATCAGGATCTCGCGCGGCATGCCGAGGCGCGCCAGTTCGTCGCGCTCGAACGCGGTGATGTCGACACCCGACGGATCGGCCTGCGCATGCAGCGCCATGTCGACGAGCGCGCACGCCGTGTACTCGACGGTTTCGAAACCCTGGTTGAAGCGTCGCGCCTGTTCGAGTCGTTCGATCAGGTCGTCCGGCATCGGCTCGCCGGTCTCGACGTGCCGTGCGTGGCGCTTCAGCACCTGCGGTTCGAGCAGCCAGTTCTCGAAGATCTGC
>JAKLEE010000466.1 GCA_022703215.1 Spirochaetota bacterium
TACATCGCGCCCACTCCGCCCGGCATCGACCCAGGCTTCGCCCCGGGCGAGCAGGGGCCACTGGCCGACGGCGCCATGCCGCTGGTCCCGGCCGCCCCGATGCCCGCCGAGGGCATGGACCGCGAGCTTCCCGGCGCGGTGAACCCGTCCACCAACCCCATGACCCCGACGCCGACGGCCGCGCCCAAGTCTCCGTTCACCGGGCGCAACGCTGGCATCGAGACCATGCGCTCGGACACTCAAGGGCCTGACGAATGAGCGACGCGGACGACATCAAGTCGGACCTGACGCAGGCCAAGAACGCGCTGCTCGAAGCGATCCAGCGCGGCTTCTCGTTCGAGGATTGGATCAACGGCCCGGTGGGCAAGTATCTGGTGCTGCGCGCGGAAGCGGAGCGCCTCGACAGACTGGAGCAGCTGGCGACGATCGACGCGCACGACGCGAAGGCCATCGCCAAGGTCCAGCAAAGGATCGCTGTTCTCGACTCGTGGCAGGAGTGGGTCGCGGATGCGATAACGGAGGGCCGACAGGCCCAGCATGAGTTCGTTGACTTAGGCGGATGACGCCATACGATGA
>JAKLEE010000467.1 GCA_022703215.1 Spirochaetota bacterium
AGAAGAGCCCCCTGCCCCCCTTCATCACCTCGACCCTGCAGCAGGCCGCGTCCTCGCGCCTGCGCTTCTCGGCGAAGAAGACCATGATGATAGCCCAGCAGCTCTACGAGGGACTCGCCCTCGGGGACAGCGAGGTCACGGGCCTCATCACCTACATGAGGACCGACTCCCCCACGGTCTCGGGCGAGGCCCTCGACCAGGTGCGCTCCTACATCCCGGAGGTTTTCGGCGGGGACTACCTGCCCCCCAAGCCCCGGCTGTACCAGGCCAAGAAGACCGCGCAGCAGGCCCACGAGGCCATACGGCCCACGGATGTCACCCACACCCCCTCCACGGTGAAGGCCCACCTGACCAAGGACCAGCACGCCCTCTACGAGCTCGTCTGGCAGCGCTTCGTCTCGTCGCAGATGGCCAACGCCGTGTTCGACCAGACCTCGGTGGACATCTCCGCCGGCGGGGTCGGCCTGCGGTCGAGCGGCTCCATCATGCGCTTCGACGGCTTCCTGAAGGCCTACGGCCAGCAGGACGAGAAGGACACCCTGCTGCCCGACACCATCGCCGAGGGGGACGCCCTCA
>JAKLEE010000468.1 GCA_022703215.1 Spirochaetota bacterium
GAGAAGCCGCAATTGCTGCCCCTGATCGACCGCTTTCGCGGCCTTTACGATTTCCGGGAGATCGTCCCCGTGTCGGCCGCCACCGGCGACGGGGTCGCCCGCCTGCTCGATTTGATCCGCGACGCGATGCCCGAAGGCCCGAAGCTCTTCCCCGACGACATGTTCACGGACAACTCCGAGCGGTTCACCGCCGCCGAGATCGTCCGGGAGAAGATCCTGCAGCTGACCCACCGGGAGATCCCCTACGCGACGGCCGTCACGGTGGATTCGTTCAAGGAGGACGAGGAGAAGAACCGGATCCGGATCGCGGCCACGATCACCGTGGAGAAGGACTCCCAGAAGGGCATCCTGATCGGCAAGGGCGGCAGGATGCTCAAGGAAATCGGGACGCAGTCTCGGCTGGAAATGGAGAAATTCTTCGCCGCCGGGATTTTCCTGGAACTCTTCGTCCGCGTGCGCAAGGACTGGACCAAAGACGCCAAGTGGCTGAAGGAATTCGGCTACGGGGACAAATAAGGGTATCGGGACGTAACCCAAACCCTGAAAGGTACCATGAAACCTCTCATTGCCAT
>JAKLEE010000469.1 GCA_022703215.1 Spirochaetota bacterium
GCTGAGGTGACGGAGCCGGCTTGGGTGCGGACGCCTGAGGTGCTGGCTTCGCGGCGGCTTGGGTCGCTGGCGCCTGCGGCGCTGAGCGCTCGGCCGGGCGCGGCTGCTCGGGCGGCGCCGGACGAACGGTTTCCTGCGCGATCGCCGGCGGCGCGGCGGCCGGCTGCGGCGCGGGTTCGGGCCCCGGCGCCGGTTGCGCCAGATCGGCCACCGCCTGCGCCAGGCTGGCGCGCGCGGCTTCGCGCGCAGCGGCGTCGTCGCCGGCGCGGTCCAGCGCCGCGCGGGCCGACACCATCGTCTCGGCCAGCGCCCGCTGGTCGGCCAGCAGCGCCTGCTGCGACAAGCGCTGCAGCCCGAGCTTCAGGTCGGCGTCGGGCAGCGTGCCCTGCGCGAGCGACTGCGCCTGCGCGACCAGCTCCGGCGCCGGGCCCGCGGCCTCGTCGAAGCCGCCGAAGGTGCTGTGCTCTTCGAAATGCGCCGCGACGTCGTCGTCGATCGGCCCATCGTTCATCGCGTAGCTGGCCAGCCCGGCCCAGCCCAGCAGGGCCAGGTCGTCGTTGTCCGAGAACGTG
>JAKLEE010000047.1 GCA_022703215.1 Spirochaetota bacterium
CGCGAGCGAGCACGCCGCGACGAGCGCGGCGGCGCGGGTTCCCGTCATTTTTTCCATGGAAACCTCCTTTATATTGCCTGGAGTTCCTCCGGACCCTTCAGGCGGGCCGGATTTCCATGGGAATGTAGCGCGGGCTCCGGGGGGCGGGCATACCCGATATTGTGACACGGGCAGGGGACGCGGGCGGATGCGGCGCCTCTTCGAACGCGCCCTGGCGTCCGCCGGGTCAGGGGCAGGTTCACGCGAGCGGCCCATCCGTCATGTTGGACGCGAGCTCGAAAGTCGGCCCTTCCGTCCATCATGCTGGACGGATTACCCCGCCGGCTCGACCCGGTTCCGACCGGCTTCCTTGGCGCGGTAGAGGGCGGCGTCGGCGCGGCGCAGGGTTTCGGCGAGCAGCTCCGAGACGCGCGTCGCATCAACCTTGCCGCTCTCGGCGCCAACGCGGGCGCAGCCGAAGCTCATGCTGACGCGGAGCTCCAGCCCATTCCAGCGCACAGGCTCGTCGGCGACCGCCCGGCGCGCCCGCTCGGCGGCGAGTTCCACCCGGACGCTTTCCGCGGCCGTCAGCAGCATCACGAATTCCTCGCCGCCGTAGCGCCCGACCAGGTCCACGTTCCGGAAGGTCGAAACGAGGCGGCGCGAGAGCTCCATCAGCACCGCGTCGCCGGCCTCGTGACCGTGGCGGTCATTCACCAGCTTGAAACGGTCGACATCGGCCAGGATCAGCGCCAGGGGGCGGGGCGACCGGGCGGCGAGGGCGATCTCGCGCGAGGCGAGCTCCAGGAAGCGGCGCCGGTTCAGGAGGCCGGTCAGGCCGTCCTTGTCGGCCAGCTCCTTGAGCCGCTCGAGCATCTCGACGGTTTCCGTCTGGTCCACGAGGAGGAGGGACAGACCCCTTATTTCTCCCCGCGGGGAGAGGATGGGATAGGCGTTCGCCCTGATGTGGCGCTCGTGGTCCTCTCCGCTGACCTGCTCGGCGAGCCGTACCTCGACCCTGCCCGCGCCGTCGGCCAGGAGCTCCGAAAACGCGCCGTCGGCGGCGGACCGGAGATTCCACTCGCCGGCCGACATGCCGTCGGGCCAGCCGAGTAGCGATCGCGCGGCCCGGTTCGCGTCCACGACCGCGCCCCGGGTGTCGGTGACCACGAAACCGTCGCGTAAGGCATCGATGGCCAGCTCGCGCGCAGCGGGCACGATCTCCACGAGGCCCAGCTTGAACATGCCGAAAGCCGTGAACGCTCCGGTCGCCGCGAACGAGAGGGGCGAAGGGTCGAACCATTCGGGCACCAACCCGGTGAGCCGCCCGAGGCTCGCCGCGATGGGGAAGGAACCGCCCAGGGCTATCACGATGGACTGGAGGCGCTGGCGCCCTCCGGAGCGCAGGGCGCGGATGACGAGGAGAACCGCGCCCGAGATGGCCACGAGCTCGATCATGGCGAAGTTGAGGTAGTACAGAGGTCCCCGGCCGAACTGGATGACGGGATAGGGAGCGTCCGTGGAGACCGAAGGGTTGCTATAGAAGAAAGAATGGCTCCGGACGGTGAGCACCGCGACGAAGGCCAGGAGGCCCCAGGCGACGAGGGCCGCGAAGAGGAGCGGCGGCAATTTCCTGCCGCTCGTGATACGCCAGGCGAAAGCCAGGAAGGCGGGCATCATGATTGCCAGCGCCAGGTAGACCAGGGCGACGAAGGCGAGTATCCCGTCGAGGTCGCTCCGGAGGAGTTCGAAGGCGTAGGCCAGGCTGTAGAGCGCGCTTCCGACGAGCAGGATCGCGAGCTCCCGGGCGCCCGGCACGCGATGCCGCGCCCAGGCGGTGGCGGCCAGGAACAGCGAGGTCGAGCCGGCGAGCACCAGCGCGATGACGAGGAGAGGAGGCGCGGTTCCGGCTTCCATACGACCAGTCTAGTCGAAAACGCGCCGCTTTTCCGCCGGGCCCCGCCGGTCGGCGCCCTCCGCTCCAGCCAGGGCCTCAGGCAGCCTCGTGCTATACTCGTCCCCCATGGAAACCACGCCCAGGCGCCCCGCGCCCCGCTACCCGGAAACACGCAAGGACAGCACGGTCGACGACTACTTCGGCACCCCCGTGGCCGACCCCTACCGCTGGCTCGAGGACGACAACTCGGAGGAGACCAAGGCCTGGGTGGCCGCGCAGAACCGCGTCACGGAGGAATGGCTTTCCGGCATCCCCTCGCGCGCAGCCTTCCGGAAGCGGCTCGAGGGTCTGTCGAACTTCGAGAAATACGGCCTGCCCGTGGCGCGCGGCGCGCGGCGCTTCTGGCGCCACAACCCGGGCCTCCTCGACCAGGCCCTGCTCATGGTCGCGGACGTGGACGGGCCGGAGCGCGTCCTCTTCGACCCGAACGCCGCGTCCGCCGCGGGGAAGCCCCGGGCGCTCAACCTCTGGAGCGCGAGCCCCGACGGATCGCTCGTGGCGCTCGCGCTGGCCGAGGCCGGCTCGGACTGGACCACGGTGCGCGTGATCGAAGCGGACTCGGGCAGGGACACGGGCGACGAGCTCCGCTGGATAAAGAATTCCGGCGTATCGTGGAAGGGGGACGGAAGCGGCTTCTACTACAGCCGCTTCGATCCGCCCGCGCCCGGCGCGGCGCTCACGGCGCCGAACAAGACGCGGCGGCTCTTCTTCCACCGCGTCGGCGCCGACCAGGCCGCCGACGAGCTCGTGTACGAGCGGCCCGACCAACCCGAATGGTTCCTCGGCTGCCAGGTCAGCGAGGACGGCGACTGGCTCATGATCTGGGCGAGCCACGGGACGCGGCCCGGCAACCGCCTCTGGACCAAGGACCTGCGCGTCGCGGACGCCCCGATAGTCCCGCTCGTCGAAACGATGGACGCGATCCACCGGCCGATCGGCAATTCGGGCGAGACCTTCTACATCCTCACGAACCGCGGCGCGCCGCGGAACCGCGTGGTCGCCGTCGAGCGCTCGCGCCCCGAGGAAGGCGCCTGGCGCGAAATCATCGCCGAAGGGCCCGGGCGGGACGTCCTCGATTCGGCCTCGCTGCTCGGCGGCCGCCTCCTCTGCTCGTGGCTCCGTGACGTCGCCTCGGCCCTGACCCTCCACGAGAGCGACGGGCGGACGGTCGCCACCATCCCCCTTCCCGGACTCGGCAGCGTCGGCGAGGCCGAAGGCCGCGCAAGCGAGCGCGAGGCCTTTTTCTCCTTCTCGTCGTGGAACCGTCCCCCGACCGTCTACCGCCTCGACACCGCGACGGCGGACGTTTCCGTCTGGCGCGAGCCGCGCGTCGAGTTCCCCTTCGACACCATCGTCGTCGAGCGCGAGTTCTACGCAAGCAAGGACGGCACGCGCGTCCCGATCTTCCTCGTCCACAGGAAGGACCTGGCCAGGGACGGAAGGAATCCGGCGCGCCTCTACGGCTACGGCGGCTTCAACATCTCCATGACCCCCGCCTTCGCGGCCTCGCTCCTGCCCTGGCTCGAGCGCGGCGGGCTCTACGCGGTGGCCTGCATACGCGGCGGCGGCGAGTACGGTGCGGAATGGAACGAGGCGGGCAAGCTCGACAGGAAGCAGAATGTCTTCGACGACTTCATCGCCGCCGCCGAGTGGCTGGTCTCGGAGGGCTGGACTTCCAGCGCGCGCCTCGCCATCGAGGGCGGCTCGAACGGCGGCCTTCTCGTGGGCGCGTGCATGACGCAGCGACCCGAACTTTTCGCCGCCGCCGTACCCGCCGTGGGCGTCATGGACATGCTCCGCTTCCACAAGTTCACCGTGGGCTGGGCCTGGACGAGCGACTACGGGTCGTGCGAAACGAAAGAGGGCTTCGACACCCTCATGCGCTACTCGCCCCTCCACAACCTGAAGGCCGGCGTCGCCTATCCCGCCACCCTCGTCCTGACCGGCGACCACGACGACCGCGTGGTGCCGGCGCACAGCCACAAGTTCACCGCCACCCTGCAGGAACGGCATAGGGGAAACGCGCCCGTGCTGACGCGCATCGAGACCGACGCGGGCCACGGCATGGGCAAGCCCCTCTCCAAGCTGGTCGCGGAGTCCGCGGACAAGCTGGCCTTCCTCGCGGACGCGCTGGGTCTGGAAGCCTAGCTTGAAGGAGGAAGCGCGCTTCGCTTACTCCCCGCACCCTGGCCTATACTCTCCGTACGGAGGCACCTCCCGATGAAACGCACGCTGGCCGCCCTGCTCGCTGCCGCCCTCATTTCGCTTCCCGCCTTCGCGCAGTTCGCGAAGCCCACGGCGGAGATCACGAAATTCCGCGTCGAGGCGATCAGCCTCCGCGACATCACCTTCCTCTTCGAGCTCACGGTGAAGAACCCCTACCCGCTCGGGCTCTCCTTCTCGGGCATGACGCTCGACTTTTCGGTGGAAGGTTCGAAGGTCTTCACGGCCGCCGGCAAGGGCGGCTTCTCGGTGGGCGCGCGCAGCTCGAAGGCGCAGGCCTTCACCGTGACGCTCGCTTACGACGCCGTAGCCAAGCTGGTGAAGGACTACGCGACCAAGGATTACCTCGCCACGGTGATCGACGGGACGCTCGCCATTCCGCTCCCGAAGATCCCGGGTTTGCCCAAGGATATCGCTTTCTCCTACCGCCTTGAGAAGAAGATACCAGCCATCAAGCCGCGCCTCGCGGTCACGGGTTTCATCGTCACGCCGCCGTCAGCGGAGGAGGTGGCGAAGGCCATCGCCAAGGCCGGCAAAAA
Organism: Spirochaetota bacterium; assembly: GCA_022703215.1. Taxonomy (GTDB): domain Bacteria; phylum Spirochaetota; class Spirochaetia; order Treponematales; family UBA12059; genus JAFGNN01. Next base: position 4,699 of record JAKLEE010000047.1, read on the forward strand.
GGTCGATGCCGCGAAGGCGCGCGCGGCCATCGCGGACCTGCTGGCCGGCAAGAAGCCGGCGGCGGCCGTCATCGACCCGGCCGAGCTCGACGTGCCGCTCCGGGTCTCGTTCACCATCGAGGTGGCCAACGAGGCCAAGGCGCCGCTCGGCTTCGCGAAGCTGGGCTACGAGCTCTTCGTGAACGGCGAGAGCCTGGTCGCGGGCGAGAGTACCGAGATCCGCCGCGAGGGCAGCCGCACCTTCGTCACGGTGACGAGCGTGTTCAGCGCGAAGAAGCTCTCGAAGGGCGTCAAGGCGCTCTTCTCGGACCGGAAGGGCACGTTCCGCGTCGTCGGCGCGGCCGCCCTCCAGCTGCCCGCGGAGATCCGGAGCGATCCCGTGCCGCTCGCCTTCGACGAGGGCGGGAGCTTCTCTCTCAAGTAGGCCGCCTGACCGTCCCCACGCGCGAACCCTCGCGCGGCCCGCGCTTTTCTCCAGCCGAACCGCAAGCGCCGCGCGCCTTCCGAGCGGTTGGTGTATACTTGGAGGATGGAACGCATGGGAGACCCCGCGCTCGATACGGATGGACGCTTCACGTACCGCCACTACCGAACCTGGCCCGATGACGAGCGCTGGGAGCTTATAGACGGCGTCGCGTACGCCATGAGCCCCGCGCCGGGCGCGACACACCAGACCCTGGTCGGGCGGCTATTCCGATGGATGGGTAATTTTCTGGAAGGGAAACCTTGCAAGGTCTTCGTCGCGCCGTTCGACATACTCCTGCCCGCGCGGGACGAGGCGGACGACGAGGTGGATACGGTGGTCCAGCCGGACGTGCTCGTGTACTGCGACCGTTCGAAGGTGCGGGAGCGCTTCGGGCGCGGGGCGCCCGACCTGGCCGTCGAGGTGCTCTCGCCTTCCACTTCGAAAAAAGACCAGCACGAAAAGTTCGAGCGCTACCGCCGCGCGGGCGTCCGCGAGTACTGGGTGGTCGACCCGCGCGGGAAATGGCTCTGCGTCTACCGCCTCAAACCCGACGGGAATTTCGATGAAGGCGAGCTCCGCGAAAGCTGGGACGGGAAGTACGAGCGGATAGAGTCGAAGGTGCTCGAAGGCTTCGGCTTCGACCCCGCGAAACTCTTCGCAGAAGACTAGCGTCAGGCGCTCCGCGCCTGACGGCGCCGAGGCGGAAGCCTCGGCGATCTCTCCAAGGCGCGCGAGGGATCGCGCGGGCGCTTCGCGCCTGACGGCGTGGACCAGACGCCGCACCGCCAGCCGCGCGAGGGACTGAAGCGTAAACGAGGGCCGAGCTTGAAATGACTAAAGCGGGGCTCCGGAGGAGACCCGCCCCGGCCGCGGCTCGGCGAGGTCCGAGTTGCAGCGGAAGGCCCGACGGCAGCCCGCGCCGATCGCGCGGGCCGCCGACGCGCCCCACTTTCCATCTCAAAGCATTTTTCTTGCTTTCTTGCCCCTATTTTCTCTCCCTCTTCCCTCTGTGCCTCTGTGTCTCCGTGGTTCGTCTTCGTTATAGAAGGCCTCTCTGCTTCAAGAGCGGCTCGACCGTGGCGTCGCGGCCGCGGAAGGCGCGGTAGGTCTCGGCCGGGTCGACGGAATTGCCCGCGGAGTAGATGTGCGTGCGGAGCTTGGCGGCGAGCGCGGGGTCGAAGGAGTCGCCCTTCTCCTCGAACGCGGCCCAGGCGTCGGCGTCGAGCACCTCGGCCCACATGTAGACGTAATAGCCGGCGGAGTAGCCGTCGCCCGCGAAGGCGTGCTGGAAATGCGGCAGGCGGTGGCGGAGGCCCACTTCGGCGGGCAGCGCGAGCCGCGCGCAGGCTTCCTTCTCGTAGGCGGCGGCGTCGAAGTCCGCGTAGTCCGAGCGCTTGTGGAGCTCCATGTCGAGCAGGGCCGGCCCGAGGTACTGCACGGTCTCCCAGCCCATGTTGAAGGTCATGGTCTTGCGGATCTTCTCGACGAGCTCCGCGGGGATGGCCTTGCCGGTCTCGTGATGCGTCGCCCACTTGGCGAGGATCTCGGGCGCGAGCGCCCAATGCTCGAAAAGCTGGCTCGGGAGCTCGACGAAGTCGCGGAGCACCGAGGTGCCGGAGAGCGTGCGGTAGGCCACGTCGGAGAGGAGGCCGTGGAGGCCGTGGCCGAACTCGTGGAAGAGCGTCTTGACGTCGTCGAAGCTGATGAGCGCGGGAGCGCCGCCGGCGGGCCGCGTGCAGTTGAGGTTGTTGGTGACGATGGGGATGACGCCGGTCGCCTGGTCGCGGTAGGTGGACATCCAGGCGCCGGACTGCTTGCCCGCGCGCGCGAAGTGGTCGGTGATGAAGACGCCGACGAGCTTCTTGTCCTTCGAGTTCCGCACCTCGTAGAGCTTGGCGTCGGCATGGTAGAGCGGGACGCCGGGGATTTCCTTGAACTCGACGCCGAAGAGGCGGCCGGCCGCGTCGAACGAGGCCTGCACCATGCGCTCGAGCGCGAAGTAGGGCTTGACCGAGGCTTCGTCGAGGGCGTAGTCGCGGATCCGGAGCTTCTCGGCGTAGTAGAGCCAGTCGGAGGCTTCGAGTTTTTCGACGCCGTCGAGCTCGCGGGCGAGCGAGGAGAGGGCTTTCTTCTCCTCGAGCGAGCGGGCCAGGGCGGGCTTCCAGACGCGCTCGAGCAGGGTGGCGACGGCCTCGGGCTTCCTGGCCATGCGGTCGACGAGGGCGTAGTCGGCGAAGCACTTGTGGCCGTGGAGCGAGGCGAGCTCGGCGCGGAGGACGAGGATCTCCTTGATGAGCGCCTTGGTGTCGCGCTCGGGGACGAGCTCGCCGCGGGCCTTGAAGGCTTCGTGGACGCGCCTGCGCAGGGACCGGTTTTCCGCGTGGGTCAGGCAGGGCTCCACCATGGAGCGCGAGACCGAGACGGCCCACTTGCCGGCGTGGCCCTTGTCCTTGGCGAGCTCGGCGGCCGCGGCGACGAAGTCCGCGGGCAGGCCCGCGAGTTCCTCGGCCTTGTCGACGAGGACGTAGGTTTCCTCCTCGTCGGCGAGGAGGCGCTGCGAGAAGGCGGTGTACTTGTCCGCGAGCTCCTTGACGATTTCCTCGAGCCGGGCCTTCTTCTTCGCGTCGAGCCGGGCGCCGGCGAGCGTGAAGTCGAGGTGGATGCGCTCGACAAGGCGGACCTGGACGGGCGTGAGGCCGAGCTGCGCGCGCTTTCCGTACACGGCGTCGACGCGGGCGAAGAGCGCGGGGTCAAGGTAGACGCCGGCCATGTGGACGCCGAGCTTCGGGGCGTACTCGCGCTCGACGGCCTGCATTTCGGGGGTGGAGACGGAGCCCGTGTAGTTGCCGTAGACGGCGGCGACGCGCTGGAGCAGGGCGCCCGCGCGGTCGAAGGCCTCGATGGTGTTGGCGAAGTCGGGCGCCGCAGGGTTCGCGCCGAGCGCGGCGAGTTCCTGCTTGTGCTCGGCCATGGCTTTGTCGAGCGCCGGACCGAAATGCTCCGCCTTGATCAGGTCGAAGGGCGGGAGCCCGTAGGGGGTTTTCCATTCGGAAACGAGGGGGTTTGAGTCGTTCATGGGCGCCATGGTAACCCGGCGCGCGCGCGGCGTCGAGTGCATCCGTTTGCCTTTCGCGGCCGCCTTGCCTACATTACCGGTACGACAAGCGAATGGAGGTTCGACAATGTCCCGTTCCGCACGAACGATCCGCGCCGCTCTGCTCATGGCCCTCGCGGCCCTCGCTCCGGCAGGCCTAGCCGCGCAGAAGCTCCCGCCCCTCGAGACGGTGCCCGTCCTCGACGCGAACCGCTACGTCGGGCGCTGGTACGAGATCGCGCGCTTCCAGCACAGCTTCGAGAAAACCCTGGTCGGCGCCACCGCGGAGTACGCCCTGCGCGACGACGGCCGCATCTCGGTGCTCAACTCCGGCTTCAAGCGGACCCTCGACGGCAGGTACACCAAGGCGAACGCGGTGGCCTGGGTACCCGATCCCGCCCGGCCCGGCGCGCTCAAGGTCAAGTTCTTCGGCCTCTTCACCTCGGACTACCTGGTGATGGGTCTCGGCGAGGACTACGACTGGGCGGTGGTCGGCAACGACGACCGCGAGTACCTGTGGTTCCTGGCGCGCACTCCCACGATCGCGCCGGAGCTGCTCGAGCGGATGAAAGCCATCGCCCTGGCCCAGGGCTACGACCTTTCGGGGCTTTACCTGGTGCCGCAGAAGGAACGCTGAGCGCCCGCGGCGCCGGCCTTCGATCCCGGCGCCGCGCCGCGTCCCGCCATCGAAGGCGGGGGATCAGCGGCGTCTGGTCCGGAAACCGCCGCCCTTGCACATCGTCCCGCGCCGTCGTAGTCTGTTCCGGTCGTCGACTCGACCGGAAGGTGGAACGGACCATGCGCAGACTGAGCCCCATCGCCCTCTTCGCCCTCCTCGCCGCCCTCGCGCCAGCCCTCGCGGCCGAACCCGTCTCGGCGCCCGCCGCGCCGGTCTGGCGCTTCGCCCTCGGCGACGAAAGCGAGCGCACCGAGCCCGGCTTCGACGACTCGGGCTGGGAAAGCGTGGACGCGGCCTCCATGAAGGAACTGCCCGAGTCAGGCTCGTGGTTCTGGCTCCGCGCGGAAATCCGGGTGCCGGAGGAGCTCCGCGGCGACGGGCTCTACCTCGTCACCGGGAAGGCGACGGGCCCCATGGACGTCTACGCGGGGGGCCAGTACATCGGCCGGCGCGGCGGCCTTCCGCCCGCGTACTTCCACCGTCCGCTCCTGTCCGACACGATGGTCATCCCCGCCGCCGCCGTCGGCGCCGACGGGACGCTCACCCTGGCCTTGCGTTGCTACTACCTCGGCACCATGGCGCCGATTCCTTCCATGCAGGTGGCCAACCGCGAAGTGGCCGAACGGGTCCGCTACCTGCAGAATTTCCTGAACGGCCAGCTCTACGTGATCCTCGCGGCGCTCTGCCTCTTCCTCGGCGTCTACTTCGCCTTCCAGTTCGCCGCGCGCCCCGACGACCGCTCCAACCTCTTCTACGCGCTCTCGCTGATCTTCGTGTCGGTGTACTTCTACGACATGGGCGCGGAGCGCTACGTGCCGTCGAGCCTGGTGTTCCGCGCCCTGGCCCGCGCCTGCCTGACCTTCAGCCTCGGCTTCCTGATGCGCTTCTACGCACGCTTCTTCGGCTATCTCGACGGGAAGCTATTGGCCGTCCTGGTCTGGATCGACATGGCCGCCTTCGGTATCGCGCACGTGCTGGCCTCGGGCGACGACACCTCGATCACCGCGGTGTTCAACGTGAGCCTGCTGCCCATCTTCATCGCCATCTTCATCGGCGTGGTCATCCTGGTGCGGGCGGTCAGGAGGGGGAACCCGGACGCGATACCGGTGCTGATCGGCCAGGGCGTCGGCATCGCGTTCGGCATCCACGACATCATCTACCAGGTGCTCGGGAAGGACCCCTACGCCTGGCTCCAGGGTTTCACCTTCTTCGCGCTCAACGTCTCGGTGTTCATCAGCCTCGCGCTGCGCTCGAGCCGCAACCAGGGCCGTCTTGAGCGCTACATGCGCGAGACCGAGGAGCAGAAGGACAGGCTCCAGGGCTTCGCGTCCAGCATCGACCGCTCCATCCCGGTACTGGCCGAGCTCTCGCTCTCGCTCGACGCCGCCGTGGGCGCGGTTTCCGAGGCGTCGGCGCGCTCGGCCGAATCCTCGTCGCGCATCGAACGGAGTGTCGGCGAGCAGGGCGCCCTGGTCGGACGCACGGGCACGGCGCTGGAGGGGCTCGTGGGTTCGATCGCGGCGGTAGGCGCCGAGCTCGAGGTGCAATCGGAGAACATCGGCTCGAACGCCGCGACCATCGAGCGCGTTTCCGGCAGCATCGAGCGCATCTCGCTCGAGACGAAGGAGGCGGCGGCCCGAACCGAGAATCTCGACGCCCTGACTAACGAGGGCGAGAAGGGCGTGCGGAGCCTGGCAGCGGTGATGGCCGCAATCGGCGAGGCCTCGAAGGAAATCAACGGCATCGTGGACGCCGTCAACGACGTCGCGGAGCGCACCAACCTGCTGGCCATGAACGCCTCGATCGAAGCGGCCCACGCGGGCGCCGCGGGCCGCGGCTTCGGCGTCATCGCGGGCGAGATCAAGAAGCTGGCCTCCGCGTCGACCGAGCGCTCGCTCAAGATCAAGGCCATCGTCGACGACGTCGCGGCGAAGATCCGGGCGGGCACGGACACCGCCGAAGGGGTGGGAAGCTCGCTCGGGACCATCTCGCGCGAGACCGACCGCGTGGTCCAGCTGGTCCGCAACATCTCCGACTCGATCGAGGAACAGCGCGTCTCCACGGTTTCCCTCAGCGATTCCCTGGCAAAGCTCCGCGGCTCGGCCGAGGCGGTCAGGAAGGAGACCGGCAGGCAGGCCGAATTCTCGGAGGGCGTGCGCGCGGCCTCGGGCGGGCTCGGCGAACGGACCGACGCCGTGCGGGCCTCGGCTCTCGAGATCGCGGAGCGCACGGAGCGTCTCGTCGGCGAGGTGCGCCGCCTCTCGGAAGCGGCGGGCAAGGCGCGCGCGGTGATCGACGAGCTCAAGGCGCTGGCGGCGCGCTGAGCTCCGCCGTGCTACAATGCCGCCCGCGTCCGGCGCCCGCGAGGGGCCGGCGGAAAAGGAGCTGTCATGAAACGGTCCATCCCCCTTGCGGCGCTCGCGCTCGCGGCGCTCTTACTCTTCTCGTCGTGCCTTCCGGGCGACGGCAAGGCCACGGCCGATAAGCCGGCCGGCTTCTGGGCGGGCGCCTGGCACGGCATCGTCGCGCCGGTCTCCCTGGTGGTCCAGATCTTCAAGCCCTCGATCCGGATCTACGAGAGCGTCAACAAGGGCTTCTGGTACGATTTCGGCTTCTGGCTGACCATCACCTCCGCGATCGGCGGCTCGGGCGCGGCAGCCTCGCGCGGACGGCGGAAGTACAGGATCTCGGTCGAGTCCTGAAAGCGCGGCTTCCCGCCGCGAAGCTTCCCGCGCCACGGCGCGCGAAGCCCGTGGCGGGGAAGTTCCCGACCGTCCCGGAAGCCGGCGAGGCATCCGGAACGGCCTTGCTTCCGTCAGGGCACTTCCAGGTCCAGGCGCTCCTTCGACCCGCGCTCCTTCCGCTCGGGATGGCCTTCCCCGGTCCCGGGCGCATACCAGTCGATGCGGCGCGTGAGCAGCATGGCCGCCGCCACGAGGGCGAAGAGACCGAGCGAGCCCAGCAGCAGCGCGTAATCCTCGGACGAGAGCGACACGTAGAGCCAGGCGTAGAGCGCCGCCAGCACCGGCAACATCAGGAAGCCGCGCGTCGAGCGGATGGCCGAGACCGCGTAGAGCGCGACCACAAGCGAGCAGGCCAGCGCCGCGAGCGCGTAGGCCGCGCCGAAAGGCAGCAGCTCGGAGAGCGAAAGCAGGAGCAGGAAAAAGACCGCGTCGGCGAGGCCCACCAGGGCGTACTGGACGGGATGGACGCGCGCGCCGGCCAGCAGCTCGAAGAGGAAGAGCACCGCGAAAGGTACCACCACGAAGAGCAGTCCGTAGCGCACCGCGCGCGAGCTCATGGCGTACGCGTCGACGCCGGGCAGGAGATCGACGCCGAAGGCCGTGCGTTCGGCGAAGCCGCGGCCGATCGATTCGGGCTCGACGGCGAGGGGCAGGCTCTGGGCGCTCGAGGGGACGTACCAGGCGGCCGTGAAGCCCGCTTCGCCGACCGCTCGCTCAACCGGCGAGACGAAGCCGCGGAAGGAGGGCGAGGGCCAGGTGCCGGCGAGACCCACGCGCACCTCGCCGGAAGGCGCGAGGAGGCGGAACGAGAGTCCGCCGCGCAGGACCACCCGCGCCGAGAACCCGAGCGCGCCCGGAGGCGGCACCGGGCCGAATCCGGCCGCGGCCCCGATGGCGCTGGCCCAGGCGAAACCCTGCCGGGGCTCCGACTCGATGGATATCGCGGCGCCACCCAGGCTCACCCGGAGAGGCTCGGCGAGCGAGCGGGTGTCGGGGAGCTCGAAACGAAGCCGCGCGCGCGACCAGTCCAGCGTGGCGCCGGGGGGCAAGGCGGCCGAGTTCGTCGCGGCGGCCGGGTCGAACGAACCTTCGAGGTCCAGCTCGGCGCGCAGCACCGGCGCCTCGAAAAGGCCGCGCACGCGCGCGCTGGTGGGCAGCGTACCGTTCACCCCGAGCCTCGACGGGAAGAGCGCGAGCTCGCCCGAGACCGTCTGGTCTTTCCCGACCGCGCGCGTCCAGGGTACGAGCAGGTAGGGTCCGAGCAGCGCCGGTTCTCCGCCCTCGGGCTCCACGATGGAGGCGACGGCCTCGTCGCGGTAGTCCATGCGGTCGTCGACCAGCTCGCCGACCAGGGCGAGGGGAATCAGGAAGCCGAGCGTGAGGAAGGCGATGGCGATGGCCTTGAGGCCTGGGCCGTAGGCCGCGCGACGGAAATCGGATAACGACATGAGGAAACCTCCTTGCGCGGGAAGCGCCGCGGTGATCCGCCGGGCGCCCCCGCATCGACGAGCATGGCGCGCGATCGCGGCGGAATTGCGGCGGAACGAGGGTTTCGGGGCGGCGAGCTTCTATGAGGCCGTCTTCGGAGCCCTGCCGCGCTTCCGTTATCGCGTTTCAGGCTGCGGGAAGCCGCAGCGTGAAACGGGCGCCGCCTTCTTCGCGGTTCCCGGCGCGCAGGGTGCCGCCCTCCGCCTCGGCCAGGACCTTGGCCAGCGAAAGCCCGAGGCCGGCGTGCCGTTCGGCGCCCGCGCCCGTCCGGACGGGATCGCCGCCCCCGGCGGGGCGCCAGCTGAAGAAGCGCTCGAACACGCGCTCGAGGTGCTCCGCCGCGATGCCGGGTCCGTCGTCCTCGACGGTGATCACGACGAAGCCAGCATCAGCTCCGGCCTCGCCGGGACGGAACGATACCAGGATCTCGGAACGCGCGAAGGACGCCGCATTGTCGACAAGGTTGCCGAGCATGCTGCCGAGCCGGGAAGCCTCCATAGCCACGGCGAGGCCTGCCGGTCCCTCGATGCGGCAACGGATGGCGCCCCGCCCCGCGGGGCGGGCGGCGGCCTCTCCGCCGGCGGCGCCCGAGAGCGAGAGCGCGGGATTCCGCGCGCAGACGGCCCGGCAGGCGGCACCCAGCTCGAGGCGCTCGCGTTCGCCTCCCGGCGCCTCCGCCGCGGACAGGCGCCGCAGGCCCAGGGCCAGCGACGAGAGGCGCTCGGTCTCGGCGACGATGGAGGCGTGGAAGCGGGAGCGGTCGGCGGCTGAAGCCGCGGATTCGGCGAGCTCGGCGGATGAGCGGATGGCCGCGAGGGGATTGCGGAATTCGTGGCTGACATCGGCGGCGAAGGCCTCGGTCCGCCGCATTCGGTCCTCGAGGCGTTCGAGCAGGGCCCGGAAGGCGCGCGCGAGATCGCCGAGCTCGTCGCGGCGCCGGAACTCGGGGAAGGCGGACGCCGGGCCCGCGCGGGCGTCGAGGGCGGTCACCGCGGCGCGCCTCAAGCGCTCCACCGGAGCGACCAGGACGAAGGCCAGGAGGACCGAGATGAGGCCCGCGGCGGAGAGCGACCAGAGGAAGACCCGCCCCGCGTCGAGCCGGAGCGCGTAGAGCTCCGACAGGATGCGCCAGGTCGACTGCGAGACCAGGACCGCGCCGGCCACGCCGCCCCCGCGCTGCACCGGCACGGCGCTGTAGAGCGTCACCGAGACTTGGCCGCCCGAGGAGACGCGCGTGGCCGAGCCGTAGCGCCCCTCCAGGGCCGCGCGGATCTCGACGCCGTCGAGGACGGTCTTGCCCGAGTAGAAGTCGGCGGAGCCGAAGGCGGGCCGCGGCGGGGCGAAATACCGTCGCCAGAGACGCGCCGGTGTGGAGAGCAATTCGTAGAGGAAGGTCTCGTTGGCTGCCGGATCGATGCCCGCGTTCGCGTCGGCCGCCTCGTCGTTCCCGGCGTCCGGCGCATCGGGGGCCGGATCGGCCCCGGCCGGGCGCGAACCTGGGTACTTCGGGGTGAGCGAGGCACCCGTTTCCTCCGGCGCCTCGACGTCCGTCCCGGGCGGACCGGATGAGTCCGCGAGCAGGCGGCCTTCCGTGTCGACGACGCGATACCGGGCCGTGCGGCGGTCGCCGATGGCGTCGATCATCGCGCGGGCTGCCTCGGCGTCGAGGGCATCGCCGCCGAGCCAGGCGGCGCAGAGCCGGGCCTGCTGGGCCAGGGACTGTTCGAGCGAGTCGAGGAGGCCCCGCTCGTAGGTGTCGAGGAGCAGGAAGGATGCCACTGGCAGGAAGACGAGGAGGATGTCGAGCGCGAAGATGAGGTA
>JAKLEE010000470.1 GCA_022703215.1 Spirochaetota bacterium
GGTCGAGCGCCTCGCGCGCGCCCTTCTCGTCGCCCGTGTTCGCCAACGCGCGGCCGAGGTGCGTGAGCGCCTCGAAGTCCAAGGGGTCGCGCTCCGCGGCGCGGCGCAGGTAAGGCAGGCCCTCCGCGAAGCGGTAGAGCTCGAGCAGGTGGCGGCCGACCTCGCGCTCCGGCGTCGCGTCGCGCGGGTCCTCGGCGGCGAGCTCCGCCAGCAGGGAGGGCAGTTCCTTCAACGGCGTCTTCGTGCGAAGGGAGATCTGCTTCTCGTCGGCCGCGACGGATTCTGCGGTTCTCACGCAGTACTCGGCGAACGCCTTCGGCCGCGTCGCCGTGCTGATGGGCGGCAGCAGCGCCGAGCGCGAGGTCTCGCTCGATTCCGGCCGCAACGTGCTCGAGGCGTTGCGCGCGCGCGGCATCGAGCTGGTGCTGGTGTCCTCGGGCTCGGTGGCCGAGGGCATGGCACGGCTCGGCTGGAGCAGTCGCCCCTCGGAGATGCACAAGCTGCAGGCCGCCGCCGCGGTGGGGCAGATGGGGCTGGTGCAGACCTGGGAGACCTTCTTTCATCGCCACGAG
>JAKLEE010000471.1 GCA_022703215.1 Spirochaetota bacterium
TATCTGGCATTTCGTATCACTGCGATTGCTGGATCGGTGAAACGTATCGTTTATGCCCGTCCTCTGATGCTCCGGACCAATGCCGTCTGCCGGACTACCTGAGACACTCCAGCGTTGTATCGAAGCCGTCAAGTAGCGCGCACGACGCGCGCGAGACGAGTACTCCCGCGGAAAAACCGGTGGTACAACACACGGCGCCATCTATGCCATCAATCCAGAACCATCTTTAATTCCATATAACTGGAATCCAGGCCGCGCGGAGTGTGGGCGCCAGCCCCTCGGTGACGCACAGGAGGTCGCGTCTTTCGCCGACCGCTTGATAGCGCATTTTCTTTGGTCCTTTATTTTCCGCGTTGGAAAGAAAGGACGAAGCCTCTTCGCGCGGGAAAGCGCGCCGCACCCCGCATTGGGTGTTATGCGAATCAAACGAGAGCAAACGGCAAACCGTCTAAGCCGAAACCAGTTCCCTCACCGCCGCTCCGATGGAGGCAATCAGCGGGAAAAGAAACAGGTACCACGCGTGCCGGTACGCCGGCATGGCCCAGTCGAATCCGCCGATAAGCCCG
>JAKLEE010000472.1 GCA_022703215.1 Spirochaetota bacterium
CCCTCCGTCTTCCTGAACGGCCTGAGCGCGATGATGCGGTAGAAATCCTTCACGTCCTCGATGATCCTGTCGGCCATGGTCCCTCCCTGTAATCCCGTGATTCCCTAGTCAAGCCAGCCCCTCCGACACGTCCCTGTCCGCTCCCTGTTCAAGCGCGGACGGATCAGGAGGCCCTTCCAGTTCCGAAGGCTTGCGCATGAAGCGCCCCAGGAGGCTCGCGGCGTGCGCGAAGTAGATGCCGTCCGCGATGCGCTCGTCCAGGGTGATCTTCACGTTCATGAAGCGCCTGCCCGAGCCTTTGCCCGTTTCCTTGCGGAAGATCCTGCCCAGTGATACGAACATGCTGGCCGTGCCCCACTCGTAGAGGTGGTGGTACGGGGTTTCCAGCCCTATGCTGCCCAGATTGGCGAAGTAGGCCGAGGTGTACAGCGGGTCGGTCTCGATCAGCCGTGCCGGGGCCAGGTTCATCGAGTCGAGCAGCCTGAAGAGCAGGGTGAAGGCCGCCTTGCCCCCGGGAATGGCGTCCACCACGCGCATCTCGCGCTCGTCGGGGCTTGGCCGCTCCG
>JAKLEE010000473.1 GCA_022703215.1 Spirochaetota bacterium
GGTGAGGACCAGGAAAGCACAGGTGGCCAGTCCGGCCCAGGCCGCGGTCAGGGTGCCGCGCAATCGTCCGAGCAGCGGCGCGCAGAACGGCGCCAGCAGCGCCAGGTAGAGGGGGGCGAGCATGGCGCCGAGGACCGGCCACAGCGCCGTCACCGGCCGCGCCCGCGCCAGCAGCAGCGCGGCCAGCGCGCCCAGCAGGTACTCGAGCGCCGAGGGGTGCTCGTCCTTTTCCTCGAACGAGGCGGGCTGCCCCACCATGAACGAGAAGTTGCGGCAGTAGGCGGTCGACCGCAGGTTGCCGGTCGAGCGCGCCCGCAGGCGCCACTCGTACTCGCGGGCGCGGGCCTTGTCGTCGGCCAGCGCCTGCGCCTCGGCCCTCCGCGCCGCCTCGACCGCGCCGGCCGCCGTGCCGGGCTCGTCGCCGAGCAGCACCGCCACGCGCGGCCCCTCGGCCGGCGGACGGTACGGGTCGACCCACTGGTAGCCCGGCTGGCGGCCCTCCTCAGCGTCCTCGTCGAAGACCGACGCGAACACGTTGTTCACCCAGTTGACGACCGCCGGCGTG
>JAKLEE010000474.1 GCA_022703215.1 Spirochaetota bacterium
CGGGACAACCGATCCAGGCCGCAGAGATCCCGGCGGGATCCTGTGCGTCAAGAGCCCAGGACCCGCCACAGGGAGGAAGCCCATGCGCTCGAGCCCCAGCCGATTCCCGACCGCCGCGCTGTTCGTCCTGGCCGCCCTGCCCGGGCTGGCCCTGGTGGCCTGCCCCGCCCAGACCCGGGTGGAGCCGGTGTCGCTCGACGCCGGACCGCCGCAGGTGGACGCCGGCGCCGCCGCGGCCCCGGCGGCCCAGCCGCGCGAGCTCATCCGCTGGACCGGCAAGCCCGCGGCGGACTGGAAGAAGGTGGACGAGCTGCTGAACGAGCAGAAGCTCGAGGCGGCGGCGGCAGAGGCCGAGCGGCTGCTGGCGGCCCTGGGCGATCTGCCCGCCGCGCTCTACGACGGCACGCCCTCGAACCCCACGGAGTCGGCGGTCATGGCGGCGGTGGCGCTCTACCGGGAGCACCGCGCGGACGGCCTGATCGCCCTGGGAGGCGGCAGCCCGATCGACCTGGCCAAGGCAGTGGCGATCGCCGCCACGCATCCTGAGCCTCTGGCGCACTACG
>JAKLEE010000475.1 GCA_022703215.1 Spirochaetota bacterium
GTCGACATCGAGAAGGAAACCGTGGACGCGGCCAAGACCCAGATGCGCTACAACGCCTACGTCACCATGCTCAACCAGAATTACAAGGTGCTTAAACTCGCGATGAGGCCGGCATAAGGGGTAGATGACCATGGGAATGTTTGACGCCTTCAATATAGCATCGACGGGGCTCACCGCCCAGCGCCTGAGGATGGACGTCATCTCGAGTAACGTCGCCAACGCCACCACCACGCGCACGCCCGAGGGCGGCCCCTATAAGCGACAGAGGGCCATTTTCGCCCCGGTGAACATTCGTCCATTTTACAAATCGGCCCTGGTGCCTTCCAGAATAGAGCATGGCATGGGGCAGGGCGTACGGGTGGTTAAAATCGAACAGGACGCGGAGCCGTTCCGGCTGACGTATGATCCAACCCATCCCGACGCCATAAAGATCGGACCGAAGAAGGGGTATGTCGAGATGCCGAACGTCAATATCGTAATGGAGATGACCGATCTCATCTCGGCCTCCCGTTCTTATGAGGCGAATATAACGATGGTAAACAACGCGCGGTCTATGTACATGA
>JAKLEE010000476.1 GCA_022703215.1 Spirochaetota bacterium
TGTGGCAGCAATTGTGGGAACATTTGCTCGACCTCGGCCACTTTTCCGCCTGACGCCATGCCGCAGCCCTGGAAACCTTCGCCCGCCATCAAGCTCTCGTTCGCCGTGCACGGCGCCGCCGCGCTCGGCCTGCTTGCCGCCCCCGCCGGCTGGCCATGGGCACTCGGCGCGCTCGGCCTCAACCACCTGGTGCTGACCGCCGCCGGCCTGTTGCCGCGCTCATCACTGCTCGGCCCCAACCTGACGCGCCTGCCGGCCACCGCCGCCGCGCGCGGCGAAATCGCCCTGACCATCGACGACGGTCCCGACCCGGAAGTCACCCCGCGCGTCCTCGACCAGCTCGACGCCGCCGGCGCCAAGGCCAGCTTCTTCTGCATCGGCCACCGCGCCCGCGCCCATCCCGAACTGTGCCGCGCGATCGTCGCCCGCGGCCATCGCGTCGAAAACCACGGCGATTCGCATTCCTGGGCCTTCTCGACCTTCGGCATGGCGCGCCTGCATGCCGACATCGCCGCCGCCCAGGCGACGCTGGCCGAGCTGACCGGCCAGGCGCCGCGCTTCT
>JAKLEE010000477.1 GCA_022703215.1 Spirochaetota bacterium
TACGTGGCGATGCGGCCCGTAGTCCTGCACCGGCCCGTCGACGGACCGCCCGTCACTACAACCACCCTCGCCCACGCCATCGCGTGCCGGGCGGCAATCGCCCGGAGGCCCACCCGATGAGACTCCGCGACCTGCTCGCCAAGCCCGCCGAGGTCGCGGGGCTCCGCGACCGGTGCGTCACCCAAGCCCACGAACTCGCCTCCGCCCGGGCGCTCCTCGCCCGCCACGCCGAGATGGAAGCCCGCCTCGATGCGCAGCGCACCATCTCCGCCGAGCTACACGCCCGCGCCTGTCACGCCGAACAGCTCGTCGCCGCCGTCACCCCGCTCATCCGCACCCTGCACGACACCGCCACAGCCATCTCCGGCTGCCGCGGCCCCGACTGCACCACGTCGGCGTGGCTACACGCCGCCGACACCATCACCAAGGAGCACCAGACGTGAAGGGCGCGTGGGCTACCCGCCCGTGGCGCTGGTGCCCCACCTGCCGTGCCTGGCGCGCCTGGCACCTCACCCGCCACACCGGCACCCGCATCGAGTGCGCCGCATGCACACCACCACAC
>JAKLEE010000478.1 GCA_022703215.1 Spirochaetota bacterium
ATCATGGTAAGGTCACATTCAAGGATTATCAGATGGGGCAGCTTTCACTCCCGCTTAGTATGGATTCGCTCATCCCGAATAACCACCTGGTGCGGGTAGTCAACGAAATGATAGAAAGGATGAACATCGAACCACTTCTCAAGCAATACAAAGGAGGCGGGACCAGCAGTTATCATCCAAAGATGATGCTAAAAGTGCTCGTCTATGCCTACACCCAGAAACTTTTCTCGTCCCGGCAGATCGCCAGGGCCCTGCAGGAGAACATCAATTTCATATGGATAGCTGCCGGTAACAAGCCGGACTTCCGGACCATCAACAACTTTCGCGGCTCAGTGCTCAAGCCGGTAATCAACGAAGTCTTCACTACCGTCCTGGAGATGTTGATTACGCAGGGATATATTCGAATGGAGCACTACTTCCTGGATGGGACAAAGATAGAGGCTAACGCTAACCGCTACAGCTTTGTCTGGGGCAAAGCAATAAAGAAGAACAAGGCTAAACTGGAGGGAAAGATCCGGGAACTCCTGCAGCAGATAGATGAGGCCCAGACAGCTGAAGACA
>JAKLEE010000479.1 GCA_022703215.1 Spirochaetota bacterium
ATCATGAAGCCGTCTATGATCCGGTGGAAGATGGTGCCATCGTAAAATCCCTTCTCCACCAGCTTCTGGAAGTTGCCTGCGGTAATGGGCATATCCGGGTAAAGCTCTAGGGTGATCTCTCCCATATTGGTCTTGAGCTGTACCTTGACTGCACTGCTATTGGAATCCTCTGTCATTTCCATCAATCCTTTTTCTTATTGGCCTCTATTGGCTGTTTTTATTCCTGTGATGCAGTAAAAATGATAGATGATAAATCAAGAGACCATCTTTGCCTCGATGATCTTGACCTCGTTAATAGGTCGGTCGCTCTGGTCAGTGGCAACCCTGCCTATGGCATCCACCACATCCATTCCCTCGATCACCTTTCCGAAGACGGGATGGGCGCTGTCCAGGTAGTTGTTGTCCACCAGGTTGATGAAGAACTGGCTGCCCCCGGTGTTTGGCCCGGCGTTGGCCATACTGATAGTGCCCCGGAAGTTCCTGTTGCTCTCGGCAAACTCATCATCTATGGTGTAGCCCGGCCCGCCGGAACCGGTTCCGGTGGGATCGCCCCCCTGGAT
>JAKLEE010000048.1 GCA_022703215.1 Spirochaetota bacterium
TGAAGTTGTACGCGGGTATGGCGTAGCCGCCCGCCACGGCTTTCTTGAAGAGGTCGACCGTGTTGACGAGGCCGAGCTCCTTGTAGCTGGTCATCGGGGTTCTCCTTGAAAAGGATATCGTATGGAGCGTAGTCTAGGAGCGATGCCGAGCACAGGTCAATACCCGCCGTTTCACCGTCGGGCGCACGCCGGGACGCGGTGGCAATGCGCCCGTTCCGTCCCCGCCGCCCTCGTCGCCACCTTCCTCTGCGCCGTCCTCGCGGCCTGCGAGCGCCCCGTAGTCGCCGTGGTGCTCGATCCTCTGTACGCCGTGGCTTCCCCGGAGGCAGCGGAGGCGCTTGCCGGATTCCGCCTGCCCGGCACGCGCACCCGCGTCTCAACGCTCGACGCGCGCTCGCCCGACGCGGCCGCCGCCGTCTTCGACGCTTCGGTGGTGCTGGCCTCGCCGCTCGCGCTCCGCTTCATCGCCGAGCTCCCGGCTGAACTGCTGCCGCCAGCCGTGCTCGCCGTCGACGCGCCGGTGCCGCGGGAGCTCGCCGACCGGACCCGTGCGGCTTCCTTCGACCGTTCCGCCGCCTGGAAGGCCGCCGGGGAGCTGTTCGGATCGCTCTCCGGAAGCGGCAAGGGAATCGAGGCTGCGGCGTTACTCGTCGAAGGTCCGGCCCGTTCCGCGGCCCGCGCGGAGGACTTCGCCGCAGCCTACCGGACTGTCGCGGGACGCGAGGTCCTGACGAGCATCCTGCCGGTGGACGCGTCCCAGGCGGCCTTCGACTCGGCGCTGACCGCGCTGCTTCGAGTCGACCTGCGCCACGCGGTCGTGGCCGCCGGCTCGAGAACGCCCGAGGCAGTCCGTCGGCTCGCCGCGGCCGGCGTCGTGGTCGCCGCGGACACGGAACTGGCCGGGGCGGCGTTCGTACTCGCGGACGACTGGTCCGCCGCCCTCGGGCGGCTCGCCGCGGGAGACGGCGCGCCCGTGGCGCCCTCGCGCCTGATACGCGGACCGGCTTTCGCCGCCGCAGCGGCCAGGTCGCCCGCGCTCGCGGAGGCCGCCCGGAAGCTCGACCTGGCCCGTTGACGCCTAAATTTCCTTATTCGGCCTTTCGGTTTGACAAAGGCCCTGGCTGAAAATATACTTCGAGCCGCTTCCTGCCAGGATACATGGGGTAAAAGGAGTTACCGGCATGAAATCATTCATGTCCAGCATCCTCGGCCTTGCCTTCGTCGCGTTCGCGCTGGTCACGGTCCAGCCGCTGGCGGCAGACGACGTCACGGTCAACATCGAATCGGTAGTCGTACAGGATTTCGACGACTCCGCAGCCCAGCCTTGGTTCGTCATGGGTTCCAAATTCGCGACTGAGGGTTTCCCCAAAGTGGCCTATGTGAATTCGTGGCCGCTCGCGGTCTTCGGATCGAATCCGGCGAACAAGGACAATCTCAACGCCCTCGGCGTCGCGATGCTCTTCGACCGCCGCGAGTACAACTGGGTCGACCTCGTTCCGGGTAAGAAGAGCGGCACGGGCGAGAGCACGACCTACGAGCCGGTCGAGCTTCCGCTGCCGGGACGCGTTTCGGCCATCGACCTCTGGATCTGGTCGCCGAACTTCTCGTACTACATCGAGGCGTACATTCGGGACTACAAGGGCATCGTCCACGTCATCGACATGGGCGAGCTCTCGCACGTCGGGTGGAAGAATTTCCGCATCAACATCCCGAGCTCGATCCCGCAGTCCAAGAAGTACCTGCCCCGCCGCGAGAGCCTTTCGCTCGTCAAGTTCCGGATCTGGACCCGCCCCACCGAAGTCGCCGCGACCCCGGCACCGGCCGGCTCCCCGATCCACGAGAAGGCCGTCTACTTCTACTTCGACCAGCTCAAGGTGCTCACCGACACGTTCGAGTCGCTCTACGACGGCGACCAGCTTACGGATCAGGACTTCGTCGAGAAGACCTGGGGCTCCGGGGAATGAGGAAGGAGGTAAGGTCATGAAGAAACTGGCAACGCTCATCGTCGCGCTCCTCCTCATCGCCTCCGGCGCCTGGTCCCAGGCCGCCTTCGGCGAACCCGACCCGACCGCGATCGGGATCGACACGGCGCAGCAGAAGCTGAAGGAAGTCTCCGTCGAGAAATTCGAATCGGCCGGCTTCTGGTCAGCCTCCATCAGCCCCGATGAGGGCATCATCCAGGCGCGCCTCTTCGACGGGTCGCCCGCCGGGAAGGTCGCCATCGAGGACGAGACCAAGGCGGGCATCGACCCGGCGGTCGCGGACAAGTTCGTTTTCGGCGCCCGCGTCGACTTTTTCCGCCGCGGCTTCAACACGTTCCGGCTGTTCCCGAGCCGCGCGATACCCATCGAGGGCATCACCAAGACCATCTCCGTCTGGGTGGCGGGCCGCAACAACAACCACATGCTGAAGCTCATCGTGCAGGACTTCTTCGGCAGGGAGTACGAGCTGACCCTCGGCAAGCTCAACTTCCAGGGTTGGAAGAAGCTCACGGTGGCGGTGCCCCCGCAGAGCCTCGACGGCTTCACGGGCATCGTCCAGCGCAATCCGGCCTTCAAAGGGAAGATGGGACTGAAGATCGTCGGCTTCGAGGTCGAATGCGACCCGATGGAAGCCTTCGGCGTCTATTACATCTACCTCGACGACCTCCGCGCCGTCACCGACCTGTTCGCGGAAGAGAACCGCGACGAGGACGATATCGACGACGACTGGTGATCGACCACGGCCCCATGGCCGAGCCGCCCGCTCCCCGAGCGGGCGGTTTTTTTTGCCGTCACGGGATTCATTTTATTACTATTAGAATAATCTTAAGCGCGCCCGTTCGCGGTCGCCCAAGGAGCCATCATGAAGACTGCCTTCCGCGCCCTGATCTTCGCGTCGCTGTTCGGTTTCGCCGCGGGCGTTTCCGTCGCGCAGAACCTCATCTCCCTCGACGGCGTGATCGCGGACGCTGAGTACGCGACGGTCCGCGAGGCGTCCGGCATGCGCCTGGGATTCCGGCTTTCAGCCGACGCTTCGACGATCTACGCGTCCGTGACGGTGCGCACCGCGGGCTGGGTCGCCCTCGGCTTCGGCTCGCCCAAGATGGACGGCTCCCGCATGGTCCTGGCCTATGTCAAGGACGGCGTCGCCCAGTTCACCGAAGACCTCGGCAAGGGCTGGTCCCACGCGCCGACGGCACCGTTCGCCCTCGCGCGCGCCGCGACCGAAAAGGACGGCTGGACCACCCTCGAAGTGGCCGTGCCGGCAGTCGGTTTCCTCAAGGGGCGGACCCTGGACCTCATAGCGGCCTGGGGCCGGAACGACGATTTCCGTTCGAAGCATTCCGCCAGGACTTCGCTTTCGGTGGTCTTCTAGCCAGAAGCGGTCACGGGGGGAAGCCGCGGAGGCGACGGGGCTGCTCCGCCTTGCCGACGCGGCTTCAAGCCCGGGGAAAAATGGTCCCGGCGTTGGAACGGACGAGTTTCTCGAGCCGTTCCCTCCCGAGCTTGCGCAGTTCCGCCACGAAGTCGTAGGTGCGCCCGATATCCAGCGGCGAGCAGGGTTTGCCGCGCAGGCCTTCCGGAGCCAGGTAGGGCGCGTCCGTCTCGAGAAGCAGACGGTCGTCGGGTACGTAGGCGACGGCCTCCTGGAGGGCGGTCGCCTTCCGGTACGTCACGTTGCCGGCGAAGCTGACGAAGCAGCCGAGGTCGAGGAAGGCGCGGGCGGCTGCCAGGTCGTAGCCGAAACAGTGGATCACCACGGGCGTTTCCAGGCGGGCTTCGCGCAGGGCGCCAGCGGTGTCCTCGAAGGCGTCGCGCGTATGGACGACCAAGGGCAGCGCGAAGTCCCGCGCGATTCCGGCCTGGCCCAGGAAGAGCGCGAGCTGGTCGGAGCGCGGCGCCTCGTCATGGAAATAGTCGAGCCCGCATTCGCCGATGGCGACGCAGGCCGGATCCTCGGCCGCCTCGCGGAGCGCGTCGAGTGCCTGCCCGCGCCCGTCCCGCGCCACCTTTCCCGGCCACGCTCCCGCCGTGAACCGGACCCAGGGAAGCTCGCCGAAGCGTCGCTTCCGTCCCGCGAAGTCGCAAGCATCCACCCCGACATCCACGACGAAAGGCGAAGTGTTCCCTTCGCCTTCCGCTCGCGTTCCGGCCGCCCACGCCCGGTCCAGGTCTGCGATCGCCTCTTCTCCGAGCCGGTCGGCGACGAGCGAGAGATGGGCATGCGTATCGGTCAGGAAGCGGCGAAGATCGGACTCACCTTCCGTCCCTCCGCTCCCGCGTCCTTTCCCTCCCGGCGTGCGCGATGGGTCCGCGGAATCCGCGGCGCTCACTTGCCGGCCTTGAAAACCAGGCCTTCGGGCCCCGCGTCCACCAGGACCCGGTCGCCTTCCTTGACCGCGCCGGAGAGCGTCTCGCGGGCGAGCGGATTCTGGACGAAGGTCTGGATGGCGCGCTTCAGGGGCCGGGCCCCGTAGCGGGGATCGTAGCCTTCCTTGACCAGCCAGGCGCGCGCCGCGGGACTGAGCTCGAGCCGGATCTTGCGCTCCTCGAGGCGCTTTACGAGGAGGGCCAGCTGGAGCTCGACGATGCCGGCGATCTCGGCCTCGCCGAGTCGTTCGAACACGACCGTCTCGTCGATGCGGTTGAGGAACTCGGGCTTGAAGCTGCCGCGGAGCAGCTCCGCGATCTTTCCGCGGACCTCGTCCATGTCCTTCGCCGCCAGCACGAACTCCGATCCGATGTTGCTGGTCATGATTATGATGGCATTCTTGAAGTCGACCACGCGGCCCTGGCCGTCGGTCAGCCTGCCGTCGTCGAGCAGCTGCAGGAGCACGTTGAACACATCCGGATGGGCCTTCTCGATCTCGTCGAAAAGCACGACGCTGTAGGGCCTGCGCCGCACGAGCTCGGTGAGCTGGCCGCCCTCGTCGTAGCCGACGTAGCCCGGCGGCGCGCCGATGAGGCGGCTGACCGTGTGCTTCTCCATGTACTCGGACATGTCGATTCGCGCGAGCGCCTTCTCGTCGTTGAACAGGAAGTCCGCGAGCGCCTTGGCAAGCTCGGTCTTGCCGACGCCGGTCGGCCCGATGAACAGGAAGGAACCCAGGGGCCGGTTCGGATCCGAAAGTCCCGCGCGGTTGCGACGGATTGCGTCGGCTATGGCCGCGATGGCCTTCGCCTGCCCTACCACGCGCTTGCCGAGGATTGCGTCGAGTTCGATGAACTTCCGCGCCTCGCTCGAGAGCATCTTCGAGACGGGGATGCCGGTCCAGGTCGAGACGACTCGGGCGATGTCCTCCTCGCTGACCTCCTCGCGGAGCAGACGGTCCTCCTGCTTCTCGGCGGCGATGCGCTCGGACACCCCGGCGAGGCGGCGCTCGGCCTCGCGAAGCTTTCCGTACTTGATCTCGGCGGCCTTCTGCAGCTGGCCCTCGCGCTCGTACTGCTGCTCCTCGATGTTGAGCTTCTCGATCTCGCCCTTGAGCGCGCGTAGCTCCTCGATCTTGTCCTTCTCGTTGCGCCAGCGGAGGCGCATGGCGTCCCGCGTCGCCTGGAGCCCGGCGAGCTCCTTCTCGAGGCGCGAAAGGCGCTCGCGGCTCGCCGCGTCGTCTTCTTTCGAGAGGGCCTGGCGCTCGATGGTCAACTGGAGGATGCGCCGCTCCGCCTTGTCGAGCTCGGTCGGCTGGCTCTCGATCTCCATCTTGATGCGGCTCGCGGCCTCGTCCACCAGGTCGATGGCCTTGTCCGGCAGGAAGCGGCTCGTGATGTAGCGGTCGGAAAGGGTCGCCGCGGCGACCAGGGCCTCGTCGCGGATGCGGACGCCGTGGTGCACCTCGTAGCGTTCCTTGAGGCCGCGGAGTATGGCCACGGTGTCCTCGACCGAAGGCTCGCCGCAGAGCACGGGCTGGAAGCGGCGCTCGAGGGCCGCGTCCTTCTCGATGTGCTTGCGGTACTCGTCGAGCGTGGTCGCTCCGATGGCGCGGAGTTCGCCGCGGGCCAGGGCGGGCTTGAGGAGGTTGGAGGCGTCCATCGAGCCCTCTGCCGCGCCGGCGCCCACGAGGGTGTGGAGCTCGTCGATGAAGAGGATGACCTCGCCGTCGGATTTCTGCACTTCCTCGATGACGGCCTTGAGCCGCTCCTCGAATTCGCCGCGGAATTTGGAGCCCGCCACCAGCGAGCCCAGGTCCAGGGCGAGGATCTTCCGCTTTTTGAGGCTGTCGGGCACGTCGCCCTCGATGACGCGACGGGCGAGCCCCTCGACGATGGCGGTCTTGCCGACGCCCGGCTCGCCGATGAGGACGGGGTTGTTCTTGGTGCGGCGGCTCAGCACCTGCATGACGCGGCGGATCTCCTCGTCGCGGCCGATGACCGGGTCGAGCTTGCCCGCGCGCGCGAGCGAGGTGAGGTCGCGGCAGTACTTCTCGAGGACGCGGTACTTCTCCTCGGCAGCTTCGTCGGTAACGCGGCGGTTGCCGCGCACGTCCTTGAGCGCGGCCAGCAGCGTCGCCTTGGCCAGGCCGAACTCCTTGAGCAGGCGGCCCGTCGCGCCTTCGTCCTGGAGCATGGCCAGGAGCACGTGCTCCGCCGCGACATACTCGTCCTTCATGGCCTCGGCCTCGGCCTCGGCCTTGGAAAGCGTCTTGCTGGCGGCGGGCGACAGGTAGAGTTGGGCCGATTCGCCGTAGACCTTGGGTTTGGCCGCGACGGCCTGCGCCGCCCGAGAGGAAAGGCCGGCGCGGTCGACGCCGACCCGATCGAGCAAGGGCGGCACCACCCCGTCCTCCTGCTCGAGCAGGGCCACGAGCAGGTGCTCGACGTCCACCTGCGGGTGGTCGTTCTTCCGGGCCAGGCCTGAGGCGTCCTGGACGGCTTCGCGGGCTTTTACGGTGAAGCGGTCGTAATCCATCTATCCTTCTCCGGCGTTCGGGGAAATTGACGCGGAACGGAAGCCTCCGTCCGTCCGACTCGAAGAAGATACTCGCGCGCCGACGCTACGGACAAGCGGAGCTTGCCGCTACATGGCGACGCGGGGTACCTTTATGTGCATGAGCGCTACACAGCCCGCGAACCCCGCGGTCCGACTCGTTTTCCTCCACGGCTTCGAACCCTCGGAGGCCCTGGCCGTACTCCGCGCCGCGAAGGCCGCGGTGAAGGATCCCGAGAACGTGGCCGCATCCATGAGCACGCCGACGAACCTCGAATGGAAGGTCGGCGACCTGGTCGCCCACGTGGCGGAGGAGCACGCCTGGTTCCGCGAACACGGCAGCCCGAAACCGGACTGAGGCGCAGCGCCCTACTCGGCGGTCCCGGACGCGGGGGGGAGGTCGAGTTCCAGGTCCAGGTCCGGCACCCGTTCCAGGAGCTCGCGGGCGAAGTCCTCGCCCGAGGCGCCCCGGCGCAAGGCAGCAAAGACGGCATCGTCACCCGATACCGAGCCGATGGTGCTTTCGAACCCGAGATTGTCGATGGCCAGGCCCACGGCGCCGCCATGGCCTGTCAGGGTCTTGAGGACCACCACCGCGTCGTTCCAGTCGATGGAAACGAAGCCGCGCCGGAGGTCGAGCGCGTAGCTCTTCTCCGATTCGCGGCGCTCCTCCTCGGACGGCACGGTGTAGAAGTAGCCGGACTTGCCGGCAGAGACCTTGCCGACCTTGAGCGCCTTGAGATCGCGCGAAAGGGTGGCCTGGGTCAAGGCGAAGCCTTCGGCGTCGAGCAGCTTGAGCAGCTCGTCCTGCGAGGACACCCGATGGGTCCTGAGCAGCTTCCTGATGGCCTTGAGCCGTTCGTTCCTGTCCGTCATGTCGCATCCCTCCGCGCGGCGACGAAGGCCGCGTCGCGCCCAGGCTTCCAACATGCCACGAGGGCACGGCGGCAGGCAAGCGGCGGGACCGAATGTCCGGTTTCCGCGGAGCGTCTGCGAAATTCTTCACCCCTGCGCGGGCGGGAGGCGGAGGTATCGCCCCGCTTCGCGTCCACGCTGGCGCGAAGCTCCCGTCCTGCCGATAAGATGAGGGGAAGGAGGTGTTCGCATGCCGGATGAAGAGCGCTCGGTCGGAAGCGGACTCTCGTTCTCCTTCGACCATCGGAAGAACGACGGTTACGCCGAAGTCTCGGTCGAACCCGACGGCATGCTCGCGCGCGCCGACCTCCACCCGCCCATCGGCGACGGCCTTCCCCTCGCGCCCGATTACGTGGAGAACCTGCTTTCCCGTGCCGGCATAGTCTCGGGGCTCCAGACAGAGGCCATAGGGGAAGCCTGCCTGACCGCCAACCTGGACCGCAAATCTACCCTCGGCCTCGTCGTGGCGCGCGGGACCGCTCCCGAACCGTCCGTCCCGGAACACGTCGAGCTCACGGGCAAGGCGGCCGCAGCGGCGCCCGGACCGGTGTCCGAGGCCGAAGCGCCCGAGGCTTCCGATGCCGAGCTAGCCCGCGTCGACTGGCGCGAGAAAAGCCCCTTCGTCGTGGTGGCCCAAGGCGAGGTCCTCGGCAAGCTCGTGAACGAGCGCCCGGGTTCCGACGGGGTCGACATCTTCGGCAAGGTATTGCCCGCGTCGCGGCTGGCGCCGCAGTCCTACGAAGCAGGCGAGAACGTCGAGTTCGCAGACGGGACGCTTCGGGCAAAATCCGCGGGTAGCCTCATCGTCACGGGTAACCGCGTCGCGGTCGATCCGGCGCTCAGGCTCAAGACCGGCGTTGGCTACCATACCGG
Organism: Spirochaetota bacterium; assembly: GCA_022703215.1. Classification (GTDB taxonomy): domain Bacteria; phylum Spirochaetota; class Spirochaetia; order Treponematales; family UBA12059; genus JAFGNN01. The sequence goes on from JAKLEE010000048.1 coordinate 8,698, forward strand.
ACACGTGAACTTCCCCGGCGACATCGACGTTTCCGGCGTCGTACGCGACGGCTTTCGGGTCCATTCAGGCGGGAACGCCGTGTTCCGCGACACGCTCGACGCGAGCGACATTTCGGTACACGGCGACCTGGAATGCCGCCAGGGCCTCATCGGACGCGAGACCGCCCTGGTCCGGGTTGGAGGATCCGCGTCAGCCCGCTTCATCGAATCCTGCCGCCTCGCGGCCCGGGGCGACGTCAGGGTGGTTTCGGCCATCGTGTCGTCGCGCGTCTGGACGCTCGGCCGCGTCGAGGCCGGCGATCGCGGCCGCATCGTCGGCGGCGAGACCTGGGCCGCCCGCGGCGTCACCTGCGGCGTGCTCGGAAACCACGCGGGCGTCCATACGGTGATCAAGGCCGGCAGCGATTTCGCCGTCCAGCAGCGCCTCGACGAAACGCGGACACGCCTCGAGAAGCTCGCGGCGAGGACCTCGAAGCTGAAGACGCTCGCGAAGGAACGGCCGGGCGCCAGGGTCGAGGCCGCCCTCGACGCTTCGCGACGCGAGGAGCTCGAGCTCATCCAGCTGGTCGAAACCCTCGTCGAGCGCCTCGACGTGGACGAGGGCGCGGTCGTGGAAATCCGCCAGGAAGTCAATCCCGGCGTCATCGTGGAAATCTGCCGCATGAGACTGGAAATCCGCGAAAAGTCCGGAAAGTGCCGCTTCCGCCTCGACAAGTCCGCGGGAAAGATCGTGGTGGAGCGCTAGCAAGCGTCCGGACCGGCGCTCTCCGCCGGCGACCCGATTCCACTCCGGTTCCGCGCCACTTCCCCCGCGGCGTACACGCTTGCGCTCGGGGGGCCGATGCCCTAAGCTGGTTCACTGCATGGCACGGAGCGACACGGTGACGAGCGACATCCGTAAAATCCGCATCTTCCTCATCGAGGACAACGACGACCACGCCGAGCTGGTCGCGCGCAGCCTCGAAACCGCGTGGCAACGCCTCGAGCTGGAGCGGGCCCCGGACGGCGAGAGCGCGCTCCGACGCCTTTTCGAGCTGCGCGACCTTGCGGTTACGGAACCCGGCGTCCTGCCCGACCTGGTGCTGCTCGACCTTCGCCTGCCTAAGGTGGACGGCCTCGAGGTGCTGAGGCGGCTCAAGGAAGACGAGCTGCTGCGCCCCGTCCCCGTGGTGGTCCTGAGCTCGAGCGACGAGGACGGTGACGTCACTTGCGCGTACGAGCGCTTCGCCAATTCCTACGTGGTGAAGCCCCTCGATTTCTCGCGGCTCGGCAAGCTGCTGGACGAGCTCGGAGCCTACTGGCTCGACGTGAACCGGAAACCCCGGCATGCCTGAGCGCGGCCCGGCCCCCCTCGTGCGCGTCCTGCTCGTGGAGGACGACGAGGACCACGCCGAGCTCATGCGCTACGCGTTCGACGAGGCCGGCGGCTACGAACTGGCGCGCGCCTCGGGCGTGGCGGCCGCCCGGAAGCTCGTGGCCGCCGGAACCTTCGCCCTGGTCGTCTCCGACTACCGCCTCCCCGACGGCGAGGGACTCTCGCTCATCGATCGTGACGCCGATGGCGAGGTGCGCTTCCCGGTGCTGATACTCACCAGCCAGGGCTCGGAGGCCGTGGCAGCCGACGCCATCAAGCGCGGCGCGCTCGACTACCTCGTCAAGAGCCCCGAGACCTTCGCGCGCCTGCCTGAGTACGCCCGGATAGCCCTGCGCGCCTGGGACGCCGAGCGCGAGCGGAGCGAGGCGCGCCGGCGCCTCGAAGCCTCGCTCGCGGAGAAGGAAGTGCTCCTCCGGGAAGTGCACCACCGGGTCAAGAACAACTTCCAGGTCGTCTCGAGCCTGCTTTCGCTGCAGGCCGCCCGCCACGAGGACGGCCCGGTCCGCGAAGCCCTCGCGGTCTCGGAGCAGCGCATCCGGTCCATGGCGCTCATCCACGAAAAGCTCTACGAGGCCGGGGACTTTACCGGCATCGACTTCGCCGAATACGCCGAGTCGATGGCGGCGCGGATCGCGCTGGCGCATGACGCGGGAGGACGCGGCATCGCGGTCAGGCTGCGCCTCGAGCGCGCGCGGCTCTCGCTCGACCAGGCCGTGCCCCTCGGCCTGGCGCTGAACGAGCTGCTCTCCAACGCCTTCACCCACGCCTTCGGCCCGGGTTCGGGAGGCAGCGTCGAACTCGCCCTCGCCGCCTCCGACGACGGATTCAGGCTCGAGGTGGGCGACGACGGCAGGGGCTTGCCCGACGGAGTCGACGCGCGGAATTCCGAAACCCTCGGATTCCAGCTCCTCGACGTCCTCTCGCGGCAGGCCGGCGCCTCCTGCTCGATAGAGAGCGCCCCCGGCGCGGGCACCCGCGTCGTCATCACCGTCCCGCGCGCCCCGTGAATTTCTACTCCCACTCGATGGTCGCGGGCGGCTTCGACGAGACGTCGTAGACCACGCGGCCGACCTCGGGGACGCGGTTGGTGATCAGGCTCGAGATCTCTAAGAGGTCCTTCCAGGGAAAGGTGAAGGGCTCCGCGGTCATGCCGTCGACGCTGGAAACCGCGCGGATCGCCACGGTGCGTCCGTAGCGGCGCTCGTCGCCCGCGACGCCCACCGTGCGCGTCGGCAGCAGCACCGCGAAGGCCTGCCAGATCTCCGGATACAGGCCGCGGGCCTTGAGTTCGTCCACCAGGATGGCGTCCGCCTCGCGGAGCGTATCGCAGGCTTCCTTAGTCACCTCGCCGAGCACGCGCACGCCGAGGCCGGGTCCCGGGAAGGGATGCCGGCCGACCACGTCCTCGCCGAGGCCGAGCAGGCGGCCGAGCTCGCGCACCTCGTCCTTGTAGAGCCGGTCGAGGGGCTCGACGACGAGGCCCGCCGCGCGCTTCCGCTCGACCAGCGGGGTGCCGACGTTGTGGTGGCTCTTTATGACGCGGGCCTTCTTGCCCACGCCCTTGCCGCTTTCGATGAGGTCCGTGTACAGGGTGCCCTGGGCGAGGAGCGCGTCCTCCAGGCCGAGGCGCGCCACCTCCCGCTCCTGCACGCGGATGAAGACGTCGCCGATGGCCTTGCGCTTGGCTTCAGGCTCCTCGAGCCCGGCGAGCGCGGCGAAGAACTCGGCCCCCGCGTCCACGATGTGGAGGTGCTTCGCCCCGAGCTTCCCCAGGATGAGCCGGACCGCTTCCGTCTCGCCCTTGCGCATGAGGCCCGTGTCGACGTAGAGCAGGTGGACCTGGCCCGGGTCGAGCGAGCGGAGGAGCAGGGCGCCCGCGACGGTCGAGTCGACGCCGCCGGAGATGAGGAGCAGCACGGGACGGTCGCCGACGCGCTCGCGCAGGCGCTTCCCCTCGTCCTCGAGGAAGGCTTCCATGGTCCACTCTGGTTTCGCGCCGCAGATGCCCAGCACGAAGTTGGCGACGAGCTCGAGCCCCTTCTCGCAGTGGCTGACCTCGGGGTGGAACTGGACGCCCCGGAGCGGCAGCTCGCGGTGGCGCATCGCGGCGGGAATGCCGTTGCCCGACACGGCGAGGAGCTCGAAGCCGGGGGCGCACTCGTCGACCGAGTCGCCGTGGCTCATCCAGCTGGAGAACTCCGGCCCGATTCCCCGGAAGAGCGGATCGTCGGCGACCACGCGCACCGCCTGGCGTCCGTACTCGCGGTCGGGCAGGCGGCGCACGCTTCCCCCGAACTCGAGCGTCATGCGCTGCATGCCGTAGCACACGCCGAGCACGGGCAGCCCGAGGCGCCACACGCGCAGGTCGGGGGACGGAGACCCTTCCTCGTAGACCGACCAGGGCGAGCCGGAGAGGATGATTCCCTTCACGCCCCGGAGCCGCTCCTCGTCGAGGACCGCGTCGCCCGGGACAAGACCTGCGTAGACGCCCGATTGGCGCACGCGGCGGCCGATCAGCTGGGTGTACTGGCTGCCGAAATCGAGGATCAGGATCGAATCCACGGGCTCTCCCTGACTATGGTCTGCTGGCGGTCGGAGCCTACGGACACCATGGTGATCGGGGTCTCCGTGAACTCCTCGATGAAGGCGACGTAGTCGCGCGCGAGGCGCGGCAGCTCCTCCCAGGTCCGCGCGGCGCCGAGGGGCTCCTTCCAGCCGGAGAAGGAGCGGAGCACGGGCTCCGCCTCGGCGAGGTCGCGCATCGAGGCCGGGAAGGTCTCCACGAGGCGGCCGCGGACGCGGTAGGCGACGCAGGCCTTGAACTCCTCGAGGCCGTCGTAGACGTCGAGGTGGGTCAGCACGAGGCCGTCGATCGAGTTGGCCGCGCACGCGTAGCGGAGCGCCACCAGGTCGAGGTAGCCGCAGCGGCGCGGGCGCCCCGTCGTGACGCCGTACTCGTTGCCGGTCTCGCGGACGAAGCGGTCGAGCTCGCCCTGGCTCTCGGCGTCGAATTCCGTGGGGAAGGGGCCGTTGCCGACCCGGGTCGAATAGGCTTTGAACACGCCGAGCACCTTGTCCACGGCGCGCGGCCCGATGCCGCCCTGCGTGGCCACGCCGCCCGCGCTCGAAGTGCCCGACGACACGTAGGGGTAGGTGCCCGCGTCGATGTCGAGCAGGGCGCCCTGCGCCCCCTCGAAGAGGGTCCACGAGTTGCGGTGCGACCTCAGGTGGTCCACGAGGTCGACCGCCATGGGCAGTAGCTTCGGTGCCCAATCGGCAGCGAAGGCGCGGTCTTCGCCCTCGAGGGCTTCGAGGCGCTCCGGGTCGGCCAGGTCGGCCACGCGGAGCCCGTCGCGGCTCGCCTTGAGGCTGTACGCGACGCCGATGCCCCGCCCGGTGGTGCCGATGGGCTTTCGCCGCGCGGCGTCGTGCGCCTTGTCGAGCTCGCGGTAGCGCGGCAGCACCAGGTGGGCGCGGTCGGAGACGAGCACCCTGCCCTTCCAGTCGATGCCCCGCGCCTCCAGCATGGACAATTCCTCGAACAGGGCCACCGGGTCGATGACCATGCCCGAGCCGAGCACCACCACCTTGTCTCCGTAGAGGATGCCCGAGGGTACCAGGTGGAGCGCGTACTTCTCCGCGCCGTGGACGATGGTGTGGCCCGCGTTGGCCCCGCCGGAGAAGCGGACGATGAGCCCCGCCTCGCGCGCCAGGTAGTCGACGATCTTCCCCTTGCCCTCGTCGCCCCACTGGGCGCCGATCACGACGACGTTCATGCTGCTTCCTCCCCGTCAGAGCGGGCGGCCGTAGTTGGGAGCCTCCTGCGTGATGGCCACGTCGTGCGCGTGGCTTTCGCGGAGGCCCGAGTTGGTGATGCGGACGAATTTCCTGTAGCGCCTGAGCGCGTCGAGGTCCTTGCAGCCGCAGTAGCCCATGCCCTTGCGGAGCCCGGCCACGAGCTGGTGCACGAAGGGCGCGAGCTCGCCCTTGTAGGGCACGCGGCCCTCGACACCCTCCGGCACCGGGCTCTCGTCCTTGCCGATGCCGTAGCGGTCGCCGGAACCCGCCTTGAGCGCGCCCATGGACCCCATGCCGCGGTATTCCTTGTACATGCGGCCTTCCCAGAGGACCTCGCGCCCCGGGCTCTCGCGGAGGCCCGCGAAGAGGTTGCCGAGCATGATGGTCCCCGCGCCCGCGGCTATGGCCTTTACGAGGTCGCCGGAGTACTTGACGCCGCCGTCCGCCACCACGGGAATGCCCGACTTCGCGGCCTCCTCGGCGCAGCGGAGCACCGCCGTGAACTGCGGCACGCCGACGCCCGCCACGACGCGCGTGGTGCAGATGGAGCCCGGGCCGACGCCAACCTTGACCGCGTCGGCGCCCGCGTCGACGAGGCGGCGCGTCCCCTCCTTCGTGGCCACGTTGCCGCCGATCACCGCCACTTCGGGCCAGGACTTCCGGATGGCGGCCACCGCCTCGACCACGTTGCGCGAGTCGCCGTGCGCCGTGTCGAGGACCACGAAGTCGACGCGGGCCTCCTTGAGGAGCGGCATGCGGACCGCGTAGTCCTGCGGGCTCACCGCCGCGCCCGCCACGAGGCGGCCCGAGCCGTCGAGCGCCGCGTTCGGGTACCTCTCGTGCTTTTCCATGTCCTTGACGGTGACGAGGCCCGCCAGGCGGCCCGCGGCGTCCACGATGGGCAGCTTCTCGATGCGGTGCTCCTGCAGGATCTTCTCGGCCTGCGCCGGCGTGGTGCCGGGGCGGGCGGTGATGAGCTTGGTGGTCATCGCGGAGGAGACTTTCCGGTCGAGGTCCTTGAGGAAGCGCACGTCGCG
>JAKLEE010000480.1 GCA_022703215.1 Spirochaetota bacterium
CTGGCCAGCAGGCTGATGATGAGCACCACCACCATCACTTCGACCAGAGTGAATGCCCTCTGGCGGGACGGCCCATTTCTGTAGCGGCGCGGCAGCATCCCCGGCACTCGATCAAACGGATCGCGGCGGCGCAACACCTTCCCGCTGCGGATGCACCTACCGTCTCGTGGGTGTCGTTGCGCAGACGAGCCCGGATTTTTCACCGTGAAAAGCGATCTTCTCAGAGAAAAATCCGCCCGCCCTCTGGGCGGGGCGACTTCGTCGCGGCAAGCCCTGACTTCGTCGGCCCGACAGGGCGAAGATTTCGCACCTCTGGATGTGCCACTATTCCTTCGTTTCGTTTCTTTTCGCGACGATCTTTGGCATCTGTAGCCGCGTTGGCGATCAGTCCGCCGTAGCCTCTGGCGAAGGCGGAAGCGAAGCGACAACGTGGTCTCACGCACGGCCACGCTTTCGCTACGCTTCCGCCGTCGCTCTCCGAGCTATGGCGGACTGATCGCAAGCGCGGCTACACTTTCGGCTTGCGCGTCCTCTGGCGCGTTGCGGTCTGCGGACCGC
>JAKLEE010000481.1 GCA_022703215.1 Spirochaetota bacterium
GCTCGCCTACGTCGTCCACATCATCAACACCGGCTCCGGCGACGCCACCGCGGCGACGATGCTCGACCCGATCCCGGCCGGCACGACCTACAACGGCGACGTCACCTGCTCGGCCGGGACCTGCGGCTACGACGGGGCGAACGTCACCTGGGCCGGCACTGTTGCGGTCGGCGCCGAGGTCACGGTGCCGGTGCCGGTGCCGGCGCCGATCGTGGTCGGCGGCGCGCCGGGCGGCGCCGCCGAGGCCCGCCGGTTCGAGGGTGCAGGCGACAAGGCCGAGAAGCTGGCCGAGTCCGACCAGGCGGAGGCCGGGCTGCCACCGCTGCACGAGGTGCTGGCCAGCACCGGCGGGCCGCTCGAGTTCCTGGCCGACGCCGCGGCGCTGCAACAGCTCCGACTGGCCCATGCCAATGGCGCGGCGGAGGCCGAGGTCGCGTTACCCGCCTTGCAGTCGGCGGTGCAGGAGCGGCAGCGCCTCGAATCGGTGTTCCGGAAACTTTACGAGACCAAGGCCGACGAATGTCGGCGGCGCTACGCTGCGGCGATGGGCACGATT
>JAKLEE010000482.1 GCA_022703215.1 Spirochaetota bacterium
CGGCCCTGGCCGGATGCGCACCAGTTCTTGTTTCGATGATTGGAGCTCAGATGAATCACCCCTCGATGGAAGGCCAGCGGCTGAACGTGCCGCGGCACGTCAAGCATGCCCGGCTCATCGCCTGGGTCGCGGAGATCGCCGCGCTGACCGAGGCGGCCGACGTGTACTGGTGCGACGGCTCGCAGGAGGAATACGACCGCCTGTGCGCTGGCCTGGTGGCCGGAGGCACCTTCAAGCGCCTGAATCCCGAAAAGCGCCCCAACAGTTATCTTGCGTGCAGCGACCCGGGCGACGTGGCCCGCGTCGAGGACCGCACCTTCATCTGCAGCCAGCGCCAGGAAGACGCCGGCCCGACCAACAACTGGGTGGCGCCGGACCAGATGCGCGCGCTGCTGCAGCACGGCCAGGCCGACGGCACGCCGGGGCTGTTCCGCGGTTCGATGCGCGGGCGCACGATGTACGTCGTGCCCTTCTCGATGGGGCCGCTGGGCTCGCACATCTCGCACATCGGTGTGGAGTTGTCCGACAGCGCCTACGTGGCGGTGAACATGCGCAT
>JAKLEE010000483.1 GCA_022703215.1 Spirochaetota bacterium
GTCGGCCCCGCCTCTTCCTTGGTGTCGGAGCAGATGAAGGTCCGGTCCTCGACGCGCGCCACGTCGGACGGGTCGGACAGGCACAGATAGGAGTCGGGGCGCTTGGCCGGGTTCAGGCGCCGGAAGGTGCCGGCATCGACCATCTGCTGGCACAAGCGGTCGTACTCCTCGCGCGACCCGTCACACCACACGATCTGGTCCGGCTGCGTCAGGCGCGCTATCTCGCCCACCCACTCGATCAGCTTGCGGTGGCGAACATAGGGCGGAACATTGAGAGCCGGGTCCGTAGGCACTGCGCTCATTCAAGAGCCTCCTCGATCGCGCTCGCCTCGACCGGGCGGCGGGCGGCGCTGTTTCCTGGGCCCGGGCGGGCCGGGGTGACAACCGCGTCTGGCGGCGGCGGCGGGGCGTGGCTGGTGGCCGCTGCCCTCGGCGCCAAATGGGGTCCGAATCATACCCTCGGCCACGTGGCCAACGCGGCGGCGCCCCAAGCTTGCCGACTCGGGCAAGGGTGCGCCGCACAAAAAACAATGGCCCGCGCAGGGCGGGCCCGG
>JAKLEE010000484.1 GCA_022703215.1 Spirochaetota bacterium
TAAAGAGTTGCTCAGTTCTTCCATACTCAACCAGGACTCCAATCCGTGCTTCTATGTTGTTTCGGTCAAGTGACATGAACGCGGTATTATCCGAAGCCCTACCAGCTTGCTGCATGTTGTGCGTCACGATGATGATGGTGTAATTTTGTTTGAGCTCCAGCATCAATTCTTCAATGCGCTGAGTTGCCACGGGGTCAAGTGCGGAAGCTGGCTCGTCCATCAGGATCAGATCCGGCTCTGTGGCGAGAGCTCTGGCAATGCACAAACGCTGTTGTTGACCGCCCGAAAGTGCCAACCCACTTTCCTTGAGTTTATCCTTTACCTCGTCCCATAACGCAGCCTGGCGCAAACTGTTTTCAACCAGTTCGTCCATGTTGCCAGTGTAGCGATTTATCCGCGGACCAAAGGCGACGTTTTCGTAGATGCTCTTTGGGAAGGGATTAGGCTTCTGAAAAACCATACCGATCCGCCGCCGTAGCCCGACCGGATCCAAGGATTTGTTATTGATGTCGATGCCATTATAGAGGATCTCCCCCTCCACGCGTGCGCCAGGG
>JAKLEE010000485.1 GCA_022703215.1 Spirochaetota bacterium
GCCATCAAGGGCGGACGAATCGTCGGCGTCGGTGGCGTCAAGGCGGCCGACTGGGCCGCCAAAACGCACCTGCTCTATCTCTCCGCCGTCGCCCCCGACAAGCGCGGCCAAGGCATCGCCCGCGCGCTCCTCGCAGCGCGCGCGGAGTGGCTGGCAAAGCGCTTCGACGCGGGCCGGATACTGGTGTCGACGACGCGCACCCGGCGCTTCCGCGAATTCGGTTTCACGGAGGTCCGCGGCAGCGAAATCGACGGCCGTCACCTGATGCTTTATCGATTCCAGAAAAAATAGAAGCAAGGCGGCCGGATCGCCGCCCCTGCAATCCCGTCACCTTCCTGAAACATCCAATGGCGATAGTTGTGGGCACTGACTCAACGAGATATGACATGACCAATTCGTGCTTTGACCCCGGCACCGATGAGGGCTACCTCAACGCAGCCCTCGCCACGCTGGCCGACCCGTTCCGCCGCCGCCTGCTTTCGGCAGCCGCCCTGACCGCCACCGGCGGCGCCCTGGTCGCTGCCGGCATTCCGCTGCCCAGCCTGGCCGCCAGC
>JAKLEE010000486.1 GCA_022703215.1 Spirochaetota bacterium
ACGATGCACTGAAGGTATCGATCCTGGTGGCACTGCCAGTACCAGACGAACACGCCCGCGAGCGTGAAGGCGGAGATCTCGAGGAGTCGGCGGCGGCGGTGAACGAGATGGTGTCGTCGATCCAGTCGGTGGCCGATTCTGCCCGGAAGCGCCGCGAGGGCATCAGCGAGCTCATCGGCACCACGGAGAGCGGGCAGGAGAAGTTGGCCTCGCTCCTGACCATCATCGGGCGGGTGGAAGGCAGCATCGATTCGATCCGGCAGATGGTCAGCGTCATCAACAAGATCGCCTCGTCCACCAACCTGCTCGCCATGAACGCCTCCATCGAGGCGGCGCACGCGGGCGAGGCTGGCATGGGGTTCTCGGTGGTGGCGGAAGAGATCCGCAACCTGGCTGAAAGTTCGGCCCGCAACGCCAAGGACATCGGGCAGCAGCTCAAGGACGTGATAGCCACCATCACCCAGGCCGCGGGCCAGAGCGACGGCATGAAGGAATCCTTCGCCAGGATCAGGGACGAGATAGGCACGGCGATATCGTCCTTCGACGAGAT
>JAKLEE010000487.1 GCA_022703215.1 Spirochaetota bacterium
TGCCGAGCCACCCGCCTGCAGCTTGCAGGGCCGATGCCGGTCACCCGGCATCGGCCCTGCACATATTACTTGACTGCCTTGACGTCAGCGTCCGTTCCGAGGCCCAGGGTATAACCCAGCGAGACGTGGTGGAAGCGGTGGATGGTCTTGTCGGCATGAATGGCGATGCCGAACGGAACCTTCTGGCCTTCGGCCAGCGCCAGATCGCCCTCGCCGCCGGTCAGCTTGCGCGTGAAGGTCACCGTGCACAGACCATCCTTGCATTCGCCCTCGGCCGAGACCAGCGCCTGGCCGCCCTTGTTGACGCGCTCGGTGGCGACATGGCCGTCGAGCCGGGTAGCGCCAGTGCCGCCTTCGCCGCTCTTCCACTGGAAGTAGTCCATGTAGTTGCCGCCCGCCACGTTGGCATCATTGACGTATTTCTTCTTCTTCGGATCGGCGCCCGGCATCGAGCGCACGTCCTTGTGGCAGGTTGCCCAGCAGCCGATCTGCTCGCCCATCTCGACCTTCGGTCCGGCCAGCATGACGGCCGCCTTGACTTCATGGAA
>JAKLEE010000488.1 GCA_022703215.1 Spirochaetota bacterium
CTTTGGTCGGGCTCTTCTTGACGTCCGCCACCATTTCGTCGAATGTTCGGATCATGGGACCTTCCTTTGCGCTAGATATCGGCCGGTTCCCGCGGGAACCGGCGTGGCGGTGACTAGGCGTACACGCGCGCCGCTTCATCCCCGCCCAGGACTCGGAGCGCCCCCTCGGCCAGCGCGATCATCCCCTCCTCGCCGGGGTAGACGCGCACCGGGGCGATGTGCCGGACCCGCCGCTCCACGCCGGCGACGAAGGCGGCGTCGTGGGCGATGCCGCCGGTCAGGATGATGGCGTCCACCTGGCCCAGGAGCACGACGCTGTTCGCGCCGATCTCCTTGGCGACCTGGTAGATCATCGCCTCGAAAACGAGCTCCGCCTCCGCGTCGCCCGCCTCGATGCGCTGGGTCACCTTGCGCATGTCGTTGGTGCCGAGGTAGGCCATGACCCCGCCCTGGCCGGTGATCTTCTTCTCGATCTGGGCCAGGGTGAGGCGGCCGGAGAAGCAGAGCCGGGCCAGGCTGGCGGCGGGCAGCGTGCCGCTGCGCTCGGG
>JAKLEE010000489.1 GCA_022703215.1 Spirochaetota bacterium
GCTGGCTCAGCTTGACGGTCCACTCCATCCCGCCGGTCAGCGCCGCGCCCGACAGGTTGGCACTGCCGACATACGCCGAGCCGAAGCCGGACTTGCGCTGGAACATCCAGGCCTTGGCATGCAAGCGCGTGCGCCGGCCGTCCAGCGACACGCGCACTTCGCAGCCTGGCAGACGAGCCAGCTCATCCAGCGCACGCGCCTCGGTCGCGCCGGTGTAGGTGGTGGTGAGGATGCGCAGGCGTGTCGCGCCACGCCCCTGCGCGCCCGTGGCGGTGATCTGCTGCAGCACGTCCTGCAGCTTGCGAACGCCGGACACGGTGATGAAGCTGACGAGTATGTCCACCCGGTCGCTTGAGGCCAGCTCCCGGCGGATCTCCTGAAGCAGCGACGGCGAGCCCTTGCCGGCCGTGAAGAGCCAGGGTACGGCCAGGCCGATTTCGGGCGACGCGGCAAATTGGCGGGTGCGCTGCACGGCCCGCAGCACGCGTGGCGGTGGCGCTGCCAGATCGACGGCATCGGCAGCGCCTGCGTCGGCGCCCGCGCCCCCG
>JAKLEE010000049.1 GCA_022703215.1 Spirochaetota bacterium
CAACAACCACATGGGCTCGGCCGCGACGGGCGACGCAGGCCTGATGCGGGCCGTGGCCGAGACCGCCAGCGGCGCGGGAGTCTGGTTCCTGGACTCTTTGACAAACGGCGATTCCGTGGTACAGTCCGTCTCCCTCGAACTCGGCATCCCCCACCTGGAGCGCGACGTGTTTCTCGACAACAAGCCCGACCGGGCATCCATAGTTGAAGCTGTCGAGGACGGCGCGCGACGCGCGGCCCGCGACGGCCGCGCCGTGATGATAGGCCACGTCTGGTCGGCCGACCTGGCCGATACGCTCATGCAGCTGTACCCTGAGCTCGTGGAACGCGGCTTCTCGCTTTCCACCATCTCGCGGATCATGATGGACGAACTCGATGCGGATACTGGGGATTGAGTCCAGCTGCGACGAGTGCGCGGCCGCGGTGGTCGAGGACGGCCGCCGCGTAGTCTCGAACGTCGTCGCCACGCAGATACCCTTCCACGCCAAGTACGACGGGGTGGTTCCCGAGATTGCCAGCCGCAAGCACGTCGAGTGGATCGACGGCGTGGTCGCACGCGCTCTCGCGGAAGCCGGCATGGCGGCGGACGAGCTCGACGGCGTCGCCGTCACCTCGACCCCCGGCCTCGCCGGAGCGCTCCTTGTGGGCGTGCAATTCGCCAAGGCCTTCGCCTGGAGCCTCGGCAAGCCCTTCATCGGCGTGAACCACATGCTGGCCCACCTCTGGGCGCCCCAGCTCGAGGCCGACACGCCCTACCCCTTCCTCGGCCTCCTGGTCTCGGGCGGGCATACGCTGATAGTGCGGGTCGAAGGCTTCGACTCGGTCGAGGTGCTGGGCACCACCATCGACGACGCGGTCGGCGAGGCCTTCGACAAGGTGGCCAAGCACTACGGCCTCGGCTATCCGGGCGGCCTCGTCATCGACCGCCTGGCGCGGAAGGGCGACCCGCGCGCCGCGCGCTTCCCTTTCCCGAAGCTGGACAAGGGCGAACACCGCTACGACGTCTCGTACTCCGGTCTCAAGACCGCGGCAATACGGCAGATCGACCTGTTCTGGAACCCCGAATACCCGCGCACGGACGAGAACCTCGCGGCCGCCTTCGAGAAGGCCGCCATCGACCTGTTGCTGGACCGGCTCATGAAGGCGGTGGAGGACACGGGCATCCGTCGCGTGGTGGCGGGAGGCGGCGTGGCCGCCAACTCCTACCTGCGCTCGGTGATGGCCGCGCACCGGGAACTCGATGCGCGCTTCCCGCCGCTTTCGTACTGCGGCGACAACGGGGCCATGGTGGCGGGCCTGGGTTACATGATGCTGGCTCGCGGCGACCGCTCCGACCTCTCGCTCAACGCCTCGCCGCGCGTACCCATCTACCGCCGAGGGAAAGGCGGCCGGTAGTCGGGGGACTGCGAAACCCGGACCGGAAGACGCGCGGGCGAACCTCGGAGATGCAACGGCGACGCGGTCGCCCGTCGGAACGCTACCTGACGATCGGCTCGCCCTCGGCGACCTTGCGGAGGGCCGTGAGCTTGAGCTGGATGCCGGAACGCGCGAAGTACGCGTCCAGGAGCAGGGCGGGGGCGTCGGGGCGATCGCTGGCCGCGACCACGAAACGGACGGGTAGCGACTCGTCCTCGACCTGGGCGGAGAACGACCACGCGCGGTAGGAGCCCGGCTCGAGGATGAAGGCGCCGAGCTCCTCGACGAAGTCGTCGCTCACCAGGGCCGCCGCGCCGGCGGCGTCGCCCTCGGCGCGCGCGGCCAGGTACTCCGCGAGCAGGCTGGACCGGGCCACCGGCTCGCGAGACCAGAGCGCGACGCCCGCGATGACGGCCGCCACCGCGACGGCGAGCGCGCCGACGCCGATTGCGACGTTCCTCAGCTTCTTGTCCAACGGAACCTCCGCGATGCCCCGACGGGCGACGCGCCCGAGGGGACTCTTCCTTCACCCCGCATCGAATCTAGCCCGAGGCCAAGCGCCGGTCAAGGCCGGCGCGATCGCCCCGGGACCGCCGGACACGCGGCGTCCGGTCCCGTTGCCGGCCGCCTCGCCTTTCCGGTATACTCGCCCGCATGGAAAGCCGCGACGCCGTCCACTGGGCGGACCAGACCGCCCTCAAGATCATCAAGGAGCACGGGGACAAGGAGCAGTACACCTGCGCCTCGGGCATCACCCCCTCGGGCACCGTCCACATCGGGAACTTCCGCGAGATCATCTCCGTCGACCTCGTGGTCCGCGCCTTGCGCGCGCTCGGCAAGAAGGTCCGCTTCATCTATTCGTGGGACGACTACGACGTGTTCCGCAAGGTGCCGGTGAACATGCCGGACCAGGAGACGCTCGCGAAGCACCTGCGCATGCCGATCACCATGGTGCCCGACACCTTCGGCCGCGACTCGAGCTATGCCCGCCACCACGAGGTGGACGTCGAGAGCATCCTGCCCGCGGTCGGCATCAAGCCCGAATTCCTCTACCAGGCCGAGCGCTACCGCGCGTCCACCTACGCCGAGGGCATGCGCAAGGCCCTCGAGAAGCGCGAGGTGCTCAAGGGCATCCTGGACAAGTACCGCGACGAGGACCACAAGATCCAGGGCGATTACTGGCCGATTTCGGTCTTCTGCGACGCCTGCGACCGCGACACCACCGAGATCGAGGGCTGGGACGGCGAGTGGGGCGTTTCCTACTCCTGCGAGTGCGGCCACCGCGAGACCGTGGACCTCCGGAAGGCGAAGGGCGTGAAGCTCTCGTGGCGCGTCGACTGGCCGATGCGCTGGGCCTACGAGGGCGTCGACTTCGAGCCCGCCGGCAAGGACCACCACAGCCAGGGCGGCAGCTTCGACACCTCGAAGCACGTGGTCGAGGACGTCTACGGCCGCAAGCCTCCGACCACCTTCCGCTACGACTTCATCGGCATCAAGGGCACTCCCGGCAAGATGAGCTCGTCGAAGGGCAAGGTGGTGGACCTCTACGACCTTCTCCGCGTCTATACGCCCGAGCTGGCCCGCTACCTCTTCGCGGGCACGCGTCCGAACACCGAGTTCACCATCAGCTTCGACCTCGACGTCATCAAGATCTACGAGGACTACGACCGCACCGAGCGCATCTACTGGGGGACCGAGCAGGCGAAGGACGAGGAGACGCGCTCCCGCGAGCGCCGCATCTACGAGCTTTCGCAGGTCGACGAAGTGCCCGCGAAGATGCCCTACCAGGTCGCGTTCCGCCACCTCTGCAGCCTGCTCCAGATCAACCTCGGCGACGTGGAGAAGACGCTGGCCCAGCTGCCGGGCGTCGAGGAGCACCAGCTCGACAGGCTCAGGGTCCGCGCGAAGTGCGCCTGGACCTGGATCACCGAGAGCGCCCCCGACGAATTCCGCTGGGCCCTCCGCGAGGACGGCTCGGCCATCGAGGCGAACGAGGAGGAGCGCGCGGCCCTGGTCGAGCTCCGCGAGACCGTCCGGGCGGGCGGCCTCGACGAGCAGGCCCTGGGGACGAAGATCTTCGACATCGCCAAGGCCCACGGGCTCGAGCCCAAGGACTTCTTCAAGGTGACCTACCGGGCCCTGATCGACCGCGACCGCGGCCCGAGGCTGGCCGGGTTCATCCTGGAAGTCGGCGCCGAACGCATCGTGAAGATCCTCTCGGCCTACTAGCCGGACACAACGCCGAGACGCCGAGGGCGCAGAGGAAGATCGGAGATTCGGGTCGGGCGGGGGTTCCACCATGAAACCTCGGTTTGCTCCATTTCCGTCTCGATAATCCCTCCGTGCCTCCGTGGTTCAATCTTCTCCATCAGGGGACTGGACGCGGGGGCGTTTCGGGTATATGTTCGTGCTTCACGCGGGGCGTCGCCCCGTTGCCGTCCACCCCGGACGGCGCCTTACAGACTCTCCCTACGGAGGTAGCGAAATGGCAGCCCTTGTGAAATCGTTCGTCGCGCCGCTCCGGAGGGAGACCGTCTAGGCAGCGACGCCGCCCGTTCGCGGGCGGCCGCCCATCCGGACCTTCGATGGTCCGCACGCTCCACGGCAGTCCTCCTTCCCCATCCGATACCGGCGGCGGTACGAACGCGTCCATTCACGGAAGCGTATCGGCGTTTCGTCGCGTCTCCGCCTCGTCGCGGGACGCGCCGAACCATCGCGCGGGCGGGCTTCCGTCCGCGACGGCACGGAAACACGGGAATACACCTTGCATCCTATCGACATCGAAACGATCGGCGGCGCCGGCACGGAGGCCGGCACCCTGGCTGCGCGGCGCCACGCGCTGGAGCGCTGGGGCTGGAACGACAGGCTCGAAGTCGCGTTCGAAACGCGCCGCGCCGGCTTCCCCGACCGAAAGGCCAGGCTCGAACCCGCGCGCGTGCTCGAGGTGCGGCGCGGTTCCTACCTGGTCATCATGGAGGACGGCGAAGGCTTCGCGTTCGAGCGCGAGGCCGTGCTGGCGGGGCGCTTCCTGCGCGACGGCGCGAACGAGTCAGGCGACACGCCCGAGCTGCCGGCGACCGGCGATTGGGTCCTCGTGGCGCCCCCCGAGGGCGACGGCCCGGCGGTGCTGCGTGCGCTCCTTCCGCGCGCGAGCGCGTTCTCGCGCAAGGCCGCGGGCGACACCGACTACGACCGCGTCGCCGAGCAGGTGCTCGCGGCCAACGTGGACACGGCCTTCATCGTCTGCGCCGCCGGCCACGATTGGAAGCTCCGCCGCGTCGAACGCTACCTGACCCTGGTCTGGGAATCGGGCGCGCGGCCCGTGGTGGTCGTGTCGAAGCTCGACCTCTCGGAGAACCCCGACGAGCTGCTGGCGGAGGCCGAATCGGTCGCCGTCGGCGCGCCGGTGTTCGGCGTCTGCGCCCCGGAAGGCTACGGCGTCGAGCGCTTCGCCGAGTTCGTCGAAGCCGGGTCCACCGCCGTCCTGCTCGGGTCCTCGGGCGCGGGCAAGAGCACCATCATCAATGCGCTGGCGGGAAAGGCCCTGCGGAAGGTGCAGGACGTGCGGCAGGACGACCACAAGGGACGGCACACCACCACGGCGCGCACCCTGGTCAGGCTCGACTCGGGGCTCCTGCTCGTGGACACGCCCGGCATGCGCGAGCTGCAGCTCTGGGCGGAGGACGAAGCCCTCGAAACCGCCTTCGGCGACATCGAGGACCTGGCGCGCTCGTGCAAATTCCGGGACTGCTCGCACGGGAGCGAGCCCGGCTGCGCCGTGCGCGAAGCCCTGGAGACGGGCGTCCTCGACCGGGGCCGCTACGAGGGTTGGCGCAAGCTGAAGCGCGAGCTGGCGCACCTGGCGCGGCGAGAGGACCCGGAGATGGCGCGCGCCGAGCGCGACCGCTGGAAGGCCATCAACAAGTCCATGCGCAATTTCAACAAGGCCACGAAAGGGCTCCGGTAACAAGAAGACCACGGAGGCACGGAGATCGGGAGATAAGAGGGAGAGGGAGAAGCTGAGGGAAACGGAGAATGCTCCGATGCCCCAATCTCATTCCTCCCTCTTTCCTCCGTGCCTCCGTGGTTGATTTTTTCCGAAAGCTCATTCCTCGAGGCCGGACTGGCGGCCGCTCATCGACTGCAGGAAGGACTTGATGAAGTCCGTCGGCGCCACCTTGCGGTCGAGGATGCGGTGCACGCCCGCGGTGATGGGCATGGGTACCTTGCGCTCCTCGGCCAGGCGCATGACGTGGCTGACCGCCACCGCGCCCTCGGGCAGGTAGCCGATCTCCTTGATGCGCGCGATCAGGTCGCCGAGTCCGGAGAAGGGCGCGAGGATGTCCTTCTCGATGATCTCGCGCCCGAAGCGCCGGTTGCGGCCGTGGATCGAGCGGCAGGTGACGTCGAGGTCGCCGACGCCCGCGATGCTCGTGAAGGTCTCGGGGTGGGTGGCGCCGAGCGCGCGGCCGAGCGCCATGATCTCGTTGAGGCCCGCCGCGAGCAGCATGCTCTCGGTGTTGTCACCGAAATCGGGGCTGTCGGCCTTGAGCGCGTCGAGCATGCCGAAGGCGATGGCGATGACGTTCTTGACCGCGCCGGCGACCTGCACGCCCGTCACGTCGAGGCTCGGGAAGACGAGCAGGTAGCGGTTCTGCAGGAGCTCGCGCACGCGGATGGCGTTGCGGCCGTTCTGGCTGGCCGCGGCCAGGCCCGTGATGCGGCCCCGCGCGACTTCCTCGGCGTGGCTCGGCCCCGAGACGTAGACCAGGTTGCCGCGGTAGAAGCCCGGCAGGTAGTCCTCGAGGGTCTCGACGATGAGTCGCGGGCCCTTCTCGGTCTCGATGAAGCCCTTGGTGACCACCGCGATCAGGGTGCGGCCTTCCATGATGGACCGGGCTCCGAGCATCTTGCGGGCGACGGAAAGCAGGAAGAGCGAGGGCACCGCGAGCACGACGAGGTCCATGCCCTCGACGGCCTCGAGCAGGTCATTGGTGGCGACGAGGGAAGCCGGCAGCTCGACGCCCGGCAGGAAGAGCCCGTTGGCGTGGCGTTCGTTGATGGAAGCCTTGAGCTCGCTCTCGAGGCACCAGACGCGGGTGTCGTGGCCGTTCTCCGCGAGCACCTTGGCTATGGCGGTGCCCCAGGCGCCCGCTCCGACGACGCTGACCCTGGCCATCAGCGGACCTCCCCGCGCGCCGCGCGGATTTCAGTACCAGCCATGGTTCCCGTCCTGCCACTCGACGAAGTCCGAAGCCTCGAAGAAGAGCCCGAGCTCGCGCCCCGCGGAAGCGGTCGAGTCGGACGCGTGGATGACGTTCGAGCCGGTGGACAGGGCGTAATCGCCGCGTATGGTGCCGGGCAGGGCTTCCTCGACCTTGGTGGCGCCGCAGAGCGCGCGCACGCGGGCGACGGCGCCCTCGCCCTCGATGGCCATGGCCAGCACGGGACCGCTCGTGATGTAGTCGATGAGCCCCGCGTAGAAGCCCTTGCCCTGGTGCTCGGCGTAGTGGGTCTCGGCGAGGACGCGCGGGATCATGCGCAGCTTGAGGGCGACGAGCTTGAGGCCCTTCTTCTCGATGCGGGAAAGGATCTCGCCGGCGAGGCGGCGCTGCATCATTCCGGGCTTCAGCATGGCGAAAGTGCGTTCGATCATGGTCGTGGATCTCCTGGGTGGTGGTGGCGGGGTCCGTCCCCGCGGGGAAGCGTGGATGCCCCGGGGCCGCGGCGTCGCGCGCCCGGCGGCCGGCCCCATACTACCCGGAGCCGCCCCCCCGGGGCAAGCGCCGCCCCTCGCGGACCTTACCCCGCATGGCCCTTGGACACAACCGGTACCGACCTGTGAGAGGGGTGTATCGACACTTAAGAATCCATGCCATGATTCGACCTCTCTACCTTCTTCCCTCCCAATCTCCGTGTCTCCGTGGTTCATTTATCGAGGAGGTTGCATGAAACGAATGGCAGTCGTCACCGGCGCCTCGGCCGGCTTCGGGGTCGAGTTCGCGCTGCAGCTCGACGCTTTGGCGAAAGCCGAGCGCATCGACGAAATCTGGCTGGTAGCGCGCCGCCGCGAACGGCTCGAGACTTTGGCGGGGCGGCTCGCGAACGCGAAGGGTGTTCCCGTCATGGCGGACCTCTCGAAGCCGGAGGGGACGGAGCTGCTTTCGACCCTCGTGGCGCAAGCCCTCTCGGGCGGCGCCGAGCTCGCCTGGTTCGTCAACAACGCGGGCTTCGGCACCTACGGCCGCTTCGCGGAGACGCCGCTCGCGCGCGTCCTCGAGGAAATCGACCTCGACGTGCGCGCCCTGACCGAGCTTTCGTGGGTGGCCGCGCGCGCCATGAAGCGCGGGGGCCGCATCGTCAACGTGGCGAGCCTCGCGGCCTTCCAGCCGCTCGGCGACTTCGCCGTTTACGCGGCGGCCAAGGCCTACGTGCACCACTTCAGCCTGGCGCTGGCCGCCGAGCTCGAGGAGTCGGGCATCGTCGTGACGAGCCTCTGCCCGGGGCCGGCCTCGACGGAGTTCGCGCTGGTGGCGTCGGAAGGCGCGCGCGCGGAGGTGAGGCACGGCAAGGACGCCGCGACGGTGGTGCGGCGCTGCCTCGCGGACGCGCGGCGCGGGCGCTGGACGAGCGTGCCCTATTTCTCGTGGAAGGCGACCGCCTTCCTCTCGCGCTTTTTGGGGAAGGGCCTCGTGGCGCGGGTCAGCGCGAAGGCCATGCGGCGCCCGGTCTCGCGGGGCGACTGAGCGCGGCGCATCGGTTTCAAGCATAGGGAAGGAAGAGCCGAGAGGGGAACCGCAGGTTCCTCTTTCGGACGGTATCCGCCCAGGATGCTTCAGCTCCGCTCGCTGAGACCCTCGAGGGCGCGGCGGGCGTAGGCTGCGTAGCGCTCCGCGTGCTCGCGGAGGCCCGCGACCTCGGAGTCGGAGAGCTCTCGCGTGACCTTGGCGGGGCTGCCCATGATCATGGAGCGCGGGGGAAAGCGCTTGCCCTGCGTGACGAGCGCGCCGGCCGCGACGATGGAGCCTTCGCCGATTTCCGCGCCGTCGAGGATGACGGAGCCCATGCCCACCAGGCAGCCGTCCCCGACCGCGCAGCCGTGAAGTATGGCGCCGTGGCCGACCGTGACGCGGCTGCCGAGCACGCAGGGATGCTCATCGGTGACGTGGAGGACGCAGGCGTCCTGGACGTTGGTGAGCTCGCCGAGCTCGATCCGGTTGATGTCCCCGCGGAGGGTTGCGGAGTACCAGACCGAGGAACCAGGCGCGAGCTTCACCGAGCCGAGCACCTCGGCGTTCCAGGCCACGAAGACGCCCGGCGCGAGCTCGGGTTTCCGGTCCTCGAAATCGTGGATCATGGCGCGTCCCCTCCCCCGCCGCGCGCGGCCTCGGGACCGGGCGGCAGGTGGTGAATTTCCTCCGGAGCGCCGTGCCTGTCAAGCGCGGGGAGCTGTCACGAAGCTTCCGGGTGCTGTCACGAGCCTTCCGGTCGATATCGGGCCCCAGCACGGGCGGGAGCCGGGGCGGTACGCTTTTCCCTCAAGGCCGCCCCTCCGCTCCTCCGAAATTGATGGGTAGAAGAAGGAGGAAGCGCATGAAGCACTTCGCCATCCGGAGCATCGGCGACGCTCCCTCGGAGCTGGAACTGATCAACGAGATCGAGGACGGCTTCTACGTCCGCATCGTGCACCGGCATCCCGACTGGGAGGACGTCAAGGAGGAGTTCATGACCCGCGAGCTCTTCGACACCTGCCTGCGCACGGGCTACATCCAGGAACTCTCGGCCTGACCGGGGGCGGCCCCCCGGGGCACCGCGTTCCAGCCATTCCATAAACGTCGCCCCTCCCGGGCCGCGCCGCTTCCGCCAAGGGAACGGGGCGGCCCGTTTCGTGCTTCGCGGAGCCGCGGGAAGCGGAGCCGCCGTGGAGCGAGGCCAGGTCTCAGTCCGGGGACGTTTCCGCGTTTTCCGCTGCCCAGGCCTCGACCGCCGCGAGGAAATCCGCCAGCTCCGATACCACGAGGTCCTCCTGGGCGCCGACGGCGAGCGTCGAGGCGCCGTCGCCCTTCTGCGCCCCGTACGAGCCGAAGCCCGCGTGGTTGCCGCCTTCGATGACGCGGAAGGCCGCGTGCGCCGGCAATAGGTGCCGGTACTCCTCGATGTCGGCCGCCGTGGCCAGGAGATCTTCTGAAGCGGAAAGCGAGAGGACGGGCCAGGGCGCGCCCGAGAGGTCGGCGCCGCCGGCCGGGTACGAGGCCAGGAAGGCGATGCCCGCGATGATGGCCTCCGCCGGGTTACCGGCGGCTCCGCGCCCGAGCGTCTTCGCGGCGAAGGAAGCCGCTGCCACGCCGCCGAGCGAGTGGCCGCCGAGGGCCCAGGCGCGCGTCGCGGGGAAGGCCTCCATGACGGCGGCGGCGCGGCCCGCGCCGAGGAGGGCCACGCCGAAGGGCACCTTGACGGCCACCGCTACGCGGCCCGACTCGGCGAGACGCCTCAGCCAGGGTGCGTAGGCTTCCGGCGCCACATAGGCGCCCGGGTAGAAGATGAACCCCGCGCGGCCTGGGTCGGGGCCGGGCGTTGCGGGAACGAAGGCGGTCCAGCGCGCGGCCTCGATTACCGAGACGGCGCCGTCCGACTCCAGGGTGCCGGTCGGCAGGTCCCGGGCCGGATAGGTGGCGCACGAGGCGACCAGGAGCGACGCGGCGGCGAGGCCGATCGCGATGGCGGGCACGGGGCCGCGGCGGCGCCGTTCGGCACGCCGAGCGGAATCGACTGTGTTCATGGCTCCAAGATACGGAAGGCGCGCTGGACTTTCAAACCGAGCGATGCGCATCGGGGCGCCAGCCGCCGTCCGCGCCGGCGCGGGCGGCGCGGACGGCGCGGGCGGCGGGCGGCGGCGGGCGGAAATCGCGCTTCCTTTCCGGGCGGACAGGCGCTAGAATCGAGCGGGCGCGGGCGGAACCAGAGCAGCCCGCGCGGAAGGTCCGGCAGATGGGCAACTCCGACGCCTCAGCGCATTTCAACACCCGACCCGTCCGCGAGCGCCTGGCGACGCTCTACGGGGCGGACGCGGTCGAGGCGCAGGCCGCCCGCTGGACCGCGCTCGCACGCGGGGCCGCCACCCGTTCAGGCGCCCTGCCGTGGCGCTTCCTCTCCGCGCCCGGGCGCACCGAGCTCGGCGGCAACCACACGGACCACCAGGGCGGCCGCGTGCTCGCCGCGGCGGTGGACCTGGACGCCATCGCCTGCGTCGCGCCTTCCGGCGACACGCGCGTCACGCTCGAGAGCGAGGGCTGGCCGCGGGCTTTCGAGCTGGACCTAGCCTCGCTCGAGCCGGTCGAGGCGGAGCGCGGCTCCACCGAGGCCCTGATCCGCGGCGTGGCCGCCGGCTTCGCGGCGAGGGGACTACCCGTCGGGGGCTTCCGAGGCCGCATGGCCAGCACGGTGCTGCCCGGCTCCGGGCTCTCGAGCTCGGCGGCCGTCGAGGTGCTGGTCGGCGCAATTTTCGATTCGCTGTTCGGCTCGGGCGCCACGTCGCCTCTGGAACTGGCGCTTATCGGGCAGGAAGCGGAAAACCGCTACTACGGCAAACCCTGCGGCCTCATGGACCAGGCGGCGAGCGCGCTCGGCGGCGTCGTCGAACTGGATTTCTCCGATCCCGCCAGGCCGCGCGCGCGCGCGGTTCGCGCGGACCTGTCCGCGTTCGGCCACCGGCTCATCGTCGTCAACACGGGCGGCAGCCACGCCGACCTCTCCGCCGACTACGCCGCGGTGCCCGAGGAAATGCGCGCGGCGGCCCGCGTCCTCGGGCGGGAAACGCTCGGGGACGCGGACTCGGCCGGGGTGCTCGCCGCGCTCCCGGAAATCCGGAAGGCGGCCGGCGATCGTGCGGCCCTCCGCGCCCTGCACTGCGTCCGCGAGAACGGCCGCGTGGACGCCATGGCGGCCGCCCTGGATTCGGGCGACTTCGCGCGCTTCCTTTCGCTCGTGAACGAGTCGGGGGACAGCTCGTGGGAGCTGCTCCAGAACGTGGCCAATCCCCGGACGCCGCGCGAGCAGGGCGTAGCCCTGGCGGTGGCGCTCTCGCGCGAGATCCTCGGCGGCTCCGGCGCCGCGCGCGTCCACGGCGGCGGCTTCGCGGGAACCGCGCAAGCCTGGGTACCGGAAGACCTCTATCCCGAATACCGCGAACGCGTCGAGGCCGTCTTCGGCCCCGGCTCGGTGATGGCCCTCCGCGTCCGGCCCGAAGGCCGGACGCTACTCTGACCCAAAAAGGAAAGCGACGTGGCAGACGAAAAGAAGAAGGGCTTCGGCCCCTGGCTCCCGCTCACGGTCCTGATCGGCTTCGGCTTCTTCACCATGGGCCTCATGGATCCGCTCTACGACACCTACCTGCCGGTGTTCCTCGGGCAGTACATCCAGTCCAACGCCCTCATCGGCACGGTGATGACGCTCGACAATGTCTTCGCGCTCTTCCTGATCCCGGTGGTGTCGGTCTGGTCCGACCGCATCCGCACCCCGATCGGCAGGCGCAAGCCTTTCATTTTGACCCTGCTGCCGCTCTCGGCGGTCTTCTTCGGCTTCCTGCCCTACGCGGCCGGCGTCTCGCTCGCGGCGCTCGTCATCCTCGTCTTCTTCCTCAACCTGGCCAAGCAAGCCGCCCGCGGCCCCGTCGTCGCGCTCATGCCCGACACGGTCCCCGGCGAATACCGCTCCGAGGCCAACGGCGTCATCAACATGATGAGCGGAATCGCGAGCATCGTCGGCCTGGTGGGCCTGGCGCGCCTCATGGACGTCGATGTCACGCTGCCGTTGCTCGGCGCCACGAAGGACCGCCTGCCCTTCCCGATCGCGTCCCTGCTCGTGGTGCTCGCCACCGTACTGGTCGCCGTCCTCGTCAAGGAGCGGAGCTCCGCCGAGACCGCGGCCGAGGAGCGCCCGAAACTGCTCGAGTCGCTGCGGAAGGTGGGCGAGGGCAAGGACAAGTCGGCTATCCTCATCCTGGTCGCGCTCTTCCTCTGGTTCCTCGGCTACCAGGGCGTGCTGCCCTTCGTCGGCCGCTACGGCATCGAGGTGCTCGGCCTTTCCAAGGGAGTCGCGGGACTCTCCGCGGGCGCGGTCGGCATAGCCTACGCCCTGTTCGCGGTGCCCTCCGGCTACGTCGCGCACAGGCTCGGCCGCAAGCGCACCATCCGCATCGCCCTCGTCGTGCTGACCTTGCTGGCGCTCGCCCTGCTGGTCCACGGCTTCACGGGCTTCGGCCTTTCGGGCATGGCGCGGACCTACGTATTCTGGGCCATTCTCTTCGTGTTCGGCGCCTTCTGGGTGACCGTGGTCACCAACAGCTTCCCGATGCTCTGGCAGATGGCCAGCTGGGGGACGATGGGCGTCTACACCGGGCTCTATTACCTCTTCAGCCAGACCGCGGCCATCGCCTCGCCGCCGATCACGGGGCTCATCATCGATGTATTCGGATACCCTGGCATCTTCGCCTGGTGCGCCCTCTGCATGGCGGCCGCCTTCGTCGTCATGGGCTTCGTGAAAAAAGGCGAACCCGCTCCCGCCAAATAAAGAGGAACACCACGGAGGCACGGAGCAGGGGAGACAAGAGGGAGGAAAGCCGGGAACGGGGAAGGTGGGTCACTCCCTTCCCGAGTTATCACTTTCCTTCTTTTCGTCTTCTCTCTCACCTCCTCCGGATCTCCGTGCCTGCGTGGTTTCTTCGGTAGATGGAGTCTGTACCATCGGGGGGCGGGGGCGGTACTTTACGGGGCGGGAGAATTCAATGGACAGCATCAACCGCGCGGTGGAGGGCCTGCTCCGCTCGTATGACGAGGTCGGCGGCATCAACCACCGGAGCGGCGCCAACCTGCCTTCGACCGAAAGCGTCGTCCGCATCGTGCAGGACCTCGAGACCCTTGCCTTTCCCGGCTACCGCCGCGAGGACGGCATCGACGACTCCAACGTCGGCTACATGTCCGGCGAGATCGCGCACCGCGTGGCCGGGTCGCTCGTCGCGGAGATCGAGCGCTCGCTGGAGTACGCCGCCCGCCTCGACGGCGGGGACGGCTGCCCGGCCGCCTGCCACCTCGAGGCGCGCGACCTGGCGCTCGCCTTCCTCGAGGAGCTGCCCGGCATCCGGCGCGTCCTCATGACCGACGTGGCGGCCGCCTTCGCCGGCGACCCCGCCGCGCGCTCGGTCGAGGAGGTGATCCTTTCCTACCCCGGGCTCGAGGCCGTCACGGTGCACCGCTTCGCGCACTGGTTCTGGAACCGGAAGGTGCCCCTGATTCCGCGCATGATGGCCGAGTATGTCCACCGCAAGACGGGCATCGACATACACCCGGGCGCGGAGATCGGGGAACGCTTCTTCATCGACCACGGCACGGGCGTGGTGATCGGGGAGACCTGCGTCATCGGCGCGGGCGTCAAGGTCTACCAAGGCGTCACGCTCGGCGCACTTTCGGTGAAGAAGGACGCGTGCGGGCAGAAACGCCACCCGACCATAGGCGACGGCGTCACCATCTACTCCGGAGCGACGATACTCGGCGGGGATACCGTGATAGGTCCGGGCTCGATCGTGGGCGGCAATGTCTGGCTGACGCGGAGCGTTCCGGCCGGCACCAGGGTTTACGCGCCGCAGGGCGAACCGGTCATCCAGTGCGCCGGGGAACCCGCCTGCGTCGACAAGGCCTGAGCGGGCCCCGGGTCACTCGCCCCGCCCCTGCCCGGAATCCCGCCGTCTCTGCCCGCCAGCCGAGCCGCCGGCCTTTCCGCCGGCCTCGGCGTCCGCTCCGTTCCCGAACAGCACGACTTCGCCCTCGGGCGGCGTGCGCCTGAGGTCGCCGAGGTAGCCCTCCTCGGCGCGCTCCACGGCCGCCACCGCGGCGCCGCCGAAGCGTTTGAGCAGGACCCGGCCGGTCCGGGGAAAGAAGAAGATCTTGCGCGCGGCGAAGCCGCCTACGTCGCTCGCGAGGACGGGTATGCCCTCGAGCTTGAGGTAGTCGAGCGCGAAAGCTACATTGGCCTCGTGGAGCCCCGCGCCCGGGGCTCCGGGGCGGAGGCGCAGCACCGAGGCGCCGCCGAAAACCTTGGCCTCGAGATCGCGCTTCCGGCTGCCGGCCTTTAGCAGCCCGTTGATCAGGAGCTCCATGGCGTACATGCCGTAGCGCGCGTCGGAACTCCGCGCCAGGTCCGCGCCCCTAGAGTCGCCGGTAAGCATGAAGTGGTTGAGTCCCCCGCGCGCGCCG